>CAZVYR010000144.1:0-9321 GCA_964631555.1 uncultured Leptospirales bacterium | reverse complement strand
ATCGTTTGAATCATTTCAGTCTGCCGGAACTTATCAGGCGAATCAAGAGGCGAGGTATTCCTGTAAATAGAATAAATTATACCCCGCGATTCAATGCCCCTCCAGGTAAGTCTTACCTGGTTCCTGTTCATGACTCTCGCGAGTATCAATGAAACCTGCCTGGGGAAAATATCCCTGTTTTCAGCCATAACTTCATTCTCTATTATTGCAGGAGTGGCAGTATAATTCTCGTTAGCATAAAGTTCTATCTGCCTGTCCATTATTTTCGATCTCGCGAGTACACAATAATAATATGCCCCTGGTTTAAGATCAAAATCAATAACTTCAGGTGTAACACCCGCTGGCACAACCTTAATGGATATTGCCCTCAGAGCCTTCTCAGGAGTATCAGTCACTTCCATAGACCTGCCCACAATATAATCATCACTTGAATCCTTGTGAAGACTCCATGTAATCCTGACAGCCCCTCTAATATCAGTAATTACCTCAGCCCTGATATTCTTTGCAATATATGGGGGATACTTCTCTTCCTGCTCAGCAGAGTCTTTCTCCGCTTTTTCCCCAGTTGCCGGCGTTTCATCATCAAAGATAAAATCAGAGAATAACCCGTTCTGTTGGATCGTGATTATTAGGAAGATAATTATAAATATATAAAACGATTCCCTGAGTTTTTTCATTATATTATATGGTATTCCCGGATATGTATTATTTTTATATACACGCTTTTTCAGAAATTTCAAGAATATTCAATCATAAAATATACTATCAGAAACAAACGAAACATAAACAATAGACTTGTTGCATTTCTCCTGAAATCAGGAGAACGAACTCGCAACAAGTGCAATTAAACTTTCCCTGTGAGTATACTTTACTATCTATATTTCGGTTATAAAATAATATCACTTGAAACATTATTTCATGATTAGTTTTTCGATAAAAATAATAATAGTAATTAAACGGATCTGAATTTTGTGGGATTCCGTGAAGCAAGATAAAGAATATTTGTTGGTATAATAACAGCTCTCCCTGCTAAAAACAGGCTAAAGCATACCATGCAGTTAAATTAAGAACAAAAATATATTATCAATATGATTACGATAATAACGAAACTTTACAGACCATCATACCGCTTATGATTATGGTCCATCTGCTCATCCGTTACAGAACAGCAATGATTAGTATTGTTGGTTATATTTTTATACTCATTCTCTTCCGTAAAATTGATCCAGCCTCTTTTTAATTTATCCAGAACATTTTCAGAGGCATGGTAGCCGGCTTCGTTGAGCTTTTTTTCAATTTCCTTATAATTGATCTCCAGGAGATTATAATTTATCTTTACTTTGTTATTCCTCTCGATAGCCGCCTTCCTGACGCCCCTGCTCTCAGACAGCATTTTTAATAAGTTATCTTCACACCCAAGGCACACCATTGTGTTTGCTTTTAGTGTTCTTTTTTTTATAATTTCATTCATTGTAAACCTCCCTGAATTATCCCTTTTTTATTTACGAATGATAATCCTTATATGATAATATACAATAAAAATTTAAAATATTCATTCTTTTTAATAACTTTTCCAGGAAATAATATCAGGGAGCTTTATTTAAACTACTATTCAAGTAAAAGGATAAAATCAATGACTGTTTCCCGGATCATTTGCCGAGTTGATCGAATACATATTCCATACCCAGTTCCGCCAGCTTCTCCCTGCTTGGCTTTCCTGTTGCAAGATCCCAGCCTCTTTCGGAATAATATTCATCCAGCATATAATTAAGCTCATCCCTGCTGATAAAATGCCCCTTGGAACTTCCTCCTTTGATCGGTTCAGTAAGCAGTCTTTCCGGCAAAGTATCGTCAGCGCGGGTAAATCCCTCTCTTACATTAAAAGCGTGCGCCATGTTGTTAACACGTTCACCCGCCTGCTCGATTTCCTGTGCCGTAAATTTCATCCCTGTAACAGCATGCAGCATATCAGCGGTATTCTGCGTTGCAAAACCGGCCACAGCCATATCAAGCAGAAAAGCACACATAGTCGCGCAATCGCACGTTGCCGCGCGTACATCCTGGTTCCATTTTGTAAGCTTCCCCTTCTTGTCCGCAGTAAGCCTGTCTACTTCATAAGGTATGGGAATACCGAATACCTCCTGAAAAGCATAACCCCTGTTATGATCCGCACCCGTATAGGACGTTGCGAAATTAAGTCCGTGAGCCTTTAAGCCGCGCACATCGTAAGCCGGAAGTTCAAGTCCCTTTACATGCATAGCATACATATCAGATCCCTTCCCTATTTTCTCAGCAGCCGCCTTAACGCCGTCTGCGAGCAGATCACCTATACCTTCCCGGAAAGCCATCATCTTAAGAACAGTCATCATAGCCTCGTGGTTGCCGAAATTGAGCTCCATCCCTCCTGTATCCTCCTTAGTGAGTAATCCTTTCTCAAAAAGCTCCATTGCAAACCCGACAGCAACACCCGAAGATATCGTGTCGAATCCCAGCTCATCCGCAAGCCGGTCAGCCGCGATGATCGCGTCTATGTTCTCAACCCCGGTAACACCGCCGAACGAATACATAGTTTCATATTCAGGTCCCTCTGCCAGTATTCCCTTATAAGGCCCTGACCTTGCAAGCTTTAACTGGCTGCATCCGACCGGGCATCCGTAGCAGTGCTCCTTGCCGATGTTCCGCGTCATCTGTACATCAACTCCTATTTTGCTTACAGGATCGTATTCCCCGGTCGCAGCATAATTCTTTGTCGGGAAAACCCCCATTGCGCAAGCATGATCAACTACCATAGGCGTTCCCATCTTTGAAAACGCGGGATAAAGCACCTCGCTGTCCTGCATAGCCTTAATAAACTGCGACCTCGATGTTTTCAGGCTTTCTTTGTCAGCTATAGCAACCTTTCCGCTACCCCTCACAGCAATAGCTTTGAGGTTCTTTGACCCCATTACTGCGCCCAGACCCTTCCGTCCGACAGCCCTGAGTTCATTGATGATGGACGCGATTTTAATCAAATTCTCTCCAGCAGGCCCAATGCACGCGATCCTTATATTCTGGTCGTTCAGTTCGTTCTTTATGACCTGCTGGGTATCACTTGTCCTCAGCCCCCATAATTTTCCGGCATTTCGGAATTTCACCTCTCCGTCCTTTATCCACACATATACCGGCGATTCCGCCTTTCCTTCTATTATCATCATATCATAACCCGCGAACTTCAGCTCAACAGGGAAATATCCTCCTGACAGTGCCATGCCCACAGCGCCAGTAAGAGGAGACTTTGCGGTAACAGCCATCCTGCTCGCGCATGGAATGGAAGTCCCGGAAAACGGCCCTAATGAAAAGATCAGCTTGTTATCCGGCCCAAACGGATCCGTCCCCCCTTTTACCTCATCAAACAAATACTTTACCCCGAATCCCGCGCCCCCGATATAGTTCCTGGCAAGCTCTTTCGGCAATTTCTCTTCCTTTACAGTCTGATCAGTAAGATTGATCCTTAAGATCCTGCCCGTATAACCCCCTTTGTACATAACATCCCTCCATTGCTTAAATTATGATTCAGAATCCGTCCCAAAACCGGTATTCAACAGGCCGGCCTCCAAACAAGAATGATCAGATAAATCGCTTGTTAAAAAACAAGATCAATACCCGGTGATAGTCCTAACCGCCTGACACCGGCGGTAAAATCAATACCACATCCTGATCATTAAGTTGTGTTTTAAGCCCGTTCAGAAAAGCGATATCCCTGCCGTTAACTATAAGCCGGACATACTTGTGCACCTCTCTTGTACCAGGTTTAAACAGGCGGGCTGAAAGGTTACTGCCCTGCTTATCAACCAGAAGGATAAGAAGATCTTCAAGAGTGCTTCCGTCAGGCACCGGGATATCCATTTCCCCCGCGCCGAGGATTTCCTTAAAATATAAAATTGTCTTAATTTTAACGTCGATCAAAAGGATACCTGAGAAAAAATACTGACACAAAAAGGGATATCTAAAGAGTCCGGTCCCAAAATATACAGTGAACAATTCAACAGGTGAGGAAAACCGTAGTGTGGATATAATACTCTACATGGTATAATTATTCTCCATCCCCGCGGACAGGCCCTGGATATTCCCCTTCTCCGGCCCGGAGTGCAAGTACGGATGATATGTTTTATTACCCGCTGATCAAAGCGGATTCCCCAGAAAACATATCACCAAACTTACATGATTGTTGGTTATAAAGATAAATAAAAAAAGTCAAGAGAAAAACTCCTTTCCTCTCCGTCCCGTAGTCGTCCCTGCTCAATCTCCTTTTCGCTTCCCCTCCGTTTAAAAGTCGCTTCCTCTCCGTTCCAAAACCGCTTTCCCTCCGTTTCAAAGCCCTATTTGAGAGGATACAGATGCATGAATATTTTCTATATTATTTAATAATTATTACTTGTAATTTAAGCAAAAGCTTTTTTCGTTAAAGCATGTTCTTTTTCCTGGCTCTGCCATAGAACAGCTTTTTCAAGAAAACCGGAGGCCCTTATGCAGGATTTAAAAATCGCGATCATTTATTTTTCCGCAACACACGTAACCAAAACCTACGCAGAGATTATAAGCAAAGAACTATTGAAAAAAAAATGCACCGCTGAACTGATCGATATTACACCTTATTCCGCGAGACAAAAGCCGCTTCCGCTGAATGATTTTGATTCTGTTATATTCGGCTTCCCTGTATTCGGCGATTTTGCTCCCAGCATTATCAATGAATGGCTGCCCACGCTTAACGGCAATGGAAAAGAATGCGTCACTTTTTTCACTTATGGGGCAAGAAGCACAGGATACGCTCACTTTCATACCATGACGCTGCTTGAAAAAGCAGGCTTCAGTGTACAGTTCACAGCAGAATTCCCTGGCAGACACACATTCAATATAGGAGGCTGGAACATCCTGCCTGAACGGCCTGACGAGAAAGACTTTGCAGTAGCCCGTGAATTCGCTGATCTTGCAATAAAACGCTTTTCAGACAAGTCGCAGAACAAATCATTCACGCTGCAAAAACCCTTTGCTTACAATGATATCATGAAGCTGCGAAGCGGGGAAAACAAGACGGCCGGGCCTCCTCCCATAAATCCCTATCGTTTTACCGAGACCTGCAGCATGTGCAGGGAATGTGAAACAGAATGCCCGAATAAGGCATTCAATGCTGATACAGGATTAGCAGACTCTCTAAAATGCATTTCATGCATGCATTGCGTTTACATCTGCCCGGATAAAGTATTAAAAATTACTGACAAAATGAAAGGGGTTTACCCCTTGTTCTTAAAGGACTGGAACCTTACAGAAGAGATGATGCAAAAGAAAAAGAGCAAAATCATTACAGATTCCAGCCAGGCAGCTTTTTAATAATTTTTTATAAAAAATTTTTTTAATCGATAAAACCGTATATCATTTGACATATTATTTATTTATGCTATAATATACCTTATAGTTCGCCGATAAATTACTAGAAAAATATCTTAATTTATAAGGGGACATGTTTTGAAGAAAAAATTAACTGCAAACATATCGTTCAAGCTAATCGTTCTCCTCTTAGGTGCATTCTTCCTCACCCTAAATTGTACTAATTCAAATGCCGGCAAAGAAAAAGACCTTATCCTTATTCTCGATACTTCATTGAGCATGGCCGGCCACGGTGGAAAGAATATCCTTCCTCAGGTTAAAAAAAGTCTTCCCGTATACATTAAACAGCTTAAAAAAGGTGACAGCATTACACTAATTACCTTTGATACTGAAGTTAAAGTATACCCCACAGTTTATATTGATAATGAAAAAAACAAAAACAGCCTTATCGAGTACATCAAAAATATCCGGGCAGTGGGAAAATGGACATACACAAAACAGATGATAGAAGTTGCCCTGAAAATAGCGCAGAACCTTGAACAAAAAGACAAGAGCAGACAACAGGTCCTTGTAGTTATGACAGACGCTCTTGACGATCCCCCGCCGGATAAAACAGGCAGTAAATTAAATATAAGGGATATAGCGAAAAATTATAAAGACAAGGACTGGTTTATATTCTTTATCAATTTCAGCGATGCCCCTGTAAACAAGAAACTCGCGGGAATCCAGAAAGATATGGAAACCAGCGTCTCATCATACACGAATGTCATTACAGCGGGAAAAGCTTCCAAAACCAGCAGTAAAGGAACAGATCAAAGCATAGCAAAAACAATCGAAGAAGACCTGTCAGCCAATATCCAGAAAATGACGGAGAAAAGAATCGAGAAGGAAAGCGGCTTCCCGTATATACCGCTTTTGATAGCAATATTGATAATCGCTATTGTCCTGGCTGTCATATTCTATTTCAGGTCTCAGGCCAGGGTAAAAGTAACAGGAAAACTCGAATACTGGGATCACACACTGCTGAATCCGTATCCCGAAAATTATAATATGACAAAACAAAACGCCAAAGAGATACTGATCGGCAGAACAAGTTCTTCAGATCTCACTATTCGCGATATCGAAATACCCACACCATTTAAAATTATAGCGACTAGAGTCAGCGGTGAAATAAAAAATACTTTACAATCAGGAAAAGGCTATGATATAGAGTATATAAACAGGGAGTCAGGCGGCTATCTAAAGAACGGTGATATGTTCAAAATAGCAAACTATACATTTAAATATTCAACAGCAAAATCTGCAGGCGCAGTTAATATGTAAAAAAGTATCTGAAATACAAGAGATTTCTAAAATAGATAAATTTTTTTAATTAATTTATAATAGAAACTTGACAATCATTTCGTGATTAATTAGATTTATATGATTAATCAACATAAATACTTTAAGTGTCAAAAGATAAGCATAAAAGGATGAATTGTCGGTAAAGAGATAGGTCAGATCAACCGGGAAACCGCCACTCACGGTTGAGGCAGGTAATCACAGACTTCAAATATCTCTTTAATAAATTTTATTTAAATATTTATTAGATATTTACGGAAATAATAATTTAATAAAGAATCATCTTTAATAATTTTAATGTCAGTAAAGAAAAACTTTTGACTTAAAGACATATTTACTGTAGGAAAAATAATAAATAAATAGTCGTTAAAAAATATTGATCGTATAAGTAAAATAAGGAGGTTTACATATGTCCGTTTTCCAATTCCCCACAAGTCCTAACAAAGTACACCCTGAACTTGGCAGTGCTGTAGGTTCGAGAAATTCAATCGTTCAAGAAGGCCGAGACAAGGTTGCAGAATCAAAATTAATCTTGGATGAGACAACAGATAAGATATTAAACCAAGTGTATAATAAATTACCCAATGAAGTTCTTGAAAAGATAGATATAATGGGTGGTTTAAAAGAAAAATTATATGGATATATCAATCAGACATATGTCAATATGTTTAACAGATATAATGTTACAATGGAAGACGAAATAATTAAAAAAGTTCGTGATTTCGTTGATAAGGAAGAAGCAAAAGGTCTGGCAAGATATACCCCCCGTGAAATCACTGAAATGCTGGATAAAATCGGAGGAGCAGAAAAGTTCAATACCGGTGAAATTGAAAAGTCCATTGTAAACATGTATGGTCACCTTCAGGGCCATATTCAAAGAGGACTTAATGATCTGGAAAATGAAACGAACTCCATTTTAAGACAAAAAACAGACGTAGGCGCTTTTGTAAGAGGCCAGAATGCCTATGCAATATTAAAATGTATTTTTAAAGATAATCATCTTAAACCTAAATATGTCTATGATGTAAAATTATCAATTAATGTACTGGACAGTGAGTTGGTCAGCCCCATCAAACACTATCAGGTAACTCTTGAGTCCCTACTTAAAAAATCCATCCAATCCCATGTGCACAGCCTTATCGAAAAGCAGATAGATGAATTAAAGGATGAATTAGTTGACCAGGGAAAACAAGAGCTCGATGCATCTGAAATAATGTTTGAAAAGATAAAAAGAGTGGAAAATTTTACTGATGACAACAAGGAAGATGAAAAATCAAGAAGATATACAATACTTGCGAAAAAATTCCTTGATAAGATCGAAGGACTAAGAGCCGAGATCGATGAAGGTGAATATGATCCGCTAAACATAAGAGAAAATATAAAATATATAATTGATGAAGAAAATATAAGAGGAAGAGGATATAACTCCTGCGTTAATTCTCTTACGTCAATTCTCGATACAAGCAAGATGGGATACCAGGTATGCGACAACCTGAAAAATGCAAGAGTATGCCACATAAGAGAATATGAAGAGATGGATCCAACCGTTCTTCCCGATGAGAGATACGGGATAAGGATGTCATATTACGATCAGGATCAGCTCAGGGAAGAGAAAAAAGAATTTGACAAACAGATGGAAGCATTCGGCAGAGAGATGGCCAAGATGTGGGATGTAGTACACGCTCATTACGAATCTAAAAAAAGATTCAGGGCACTTCAGGACTTTAATGACCTGACCAACAGGCTTATGAAGAAAGACTGGAGAATAAACACCCGGGAAGAAGACGACGCAAGCGGCATTTTGTGGAATGAAATCGGTGAAATGTACCCGGAAAATACTTTCGTTGAAAAAAATAACAGAACTTACGAATTCAGAATCCTGCATCTGATCAGAAAGATGAGATACTTAAGAGAAATGCTAAATAAAATGCACGGCCACCAGAATCCGATTGAAAGAGTAATACTTGATGAGAGGCTTGATTTTATTGAGAAGAGATTCCATGAATTTACCTATAAAGTTAATCCGCATCATATTCAGGCAGGCCTGGTACTTGATATCGATGTTACAACAACAAAGAGGAAACAGTATATTCTTAAAGGAATGGCCGGAGTACTGAATGAATTTCTTGCCGATATATCAAAAGGTTTTGCGGATGCTGCCTTTGCATCATACTCAAGAAGGAGATCAACCGTAAGAGAAGATATAGACCAGTCTTTCAGCACAGAAGAAATTCAGGAAAATATTTTTGAATCAGCTTATAAAACATCAGAAGCTTCTGGTGAAGTGAAAGGCACAGTCGATCTCACACCTTCAGCCAGGAAAAAAAGCAGAGGCAAAACATCCGGCTTGAAAGAGCTGTAATATGCAGGAGCTCTGAAAAATTGATCACTTAATGAAAGACAAAGAAGGATGCTATTACTGGCATCCTTCTTTTTTATTATTGTAATACTTTTAGTTTTGACTTTTCTCAAACTTTGTCAGAAAATATCTCATATAAAAAATTCCTTTAATTATATATATAAGACTACATAAGTGCTGCATTCAACTCAGTTTTTTATTATGTAAATAATGGGATTTCCAACTAAACATATTAAACCGCTACTCAAAATATCCAA
>CAZVYR010000143.1:0-9369 GCA_964631555.1 uncultured Leptospirales bacterium | reverse complement strand
TTCTGCCATGAAGGCAAGAATGACAGCAGAATGAATTACTTTTTTAAAAATAAAAAACCCCTGTTCATCCCTGATATAAAAAACATAACTAAAGAAGATGACGAGAGCCTGTCTTTTTATATAAATACTATTTATGCAAAAGATTTTTATTTACAGGGGAAAAAGGAATTAAATTCCGAGATAGCAGTCCCGCTTCTGTATAAAGCAAAGTTGGTCTATGGCTACTTACAGATAAACAATAAAAATACAGTTACAAATTCCATGCCTGCAATTGTTAAGAGATTTGCAGCCCTGGTCGACGACTTAATGAACAAAGGGAAAATCTTCCCAAAATCAGAAGATAAATTTATCGTATCGGACATGTCCAGGAGCGGTCTTGGCATCGTTTTCAGGGAAAGAAAATATATGCGTTATTTCGAAGAGGGAAATTCCATATATTTTGACCTGCTTCTGCCGGATGACAAAATTGCTTCAATGCTGGCAATAGTCAGAAATATCACTCTTATGGAAGGGAATATCATAAAGATCGGGTGCTCAATAGAGGAAGTCGACGCATTGAGCGAAGTCCATTATGAAGAATTCGTAGAATCATTAAATTCGGTGTGAAACACAGGAATAAATACAGGCTTTTCTAA
Organism: uncultured Leptospirales bacterium; assembly: GCA_964631555.1. GTDB lineage: Bacteria > Spirochaetota > UBA4802 > UBA4802 > JAFGDQ01 > CAZVYR01. The sequence continues at coordinate 8,734 of CAZVYR010000143.1, read as the reverse complement.
AAAAGTAAAAAAACTTTTATAAAATAGTTGCAATTTTAATGTATATTGATTGGAATTGGTGACCAATAATTTAAGCGAATATGGAGACAACCATGGCAAAATGTGAAATATGCGGCAAATCAGTACAATTCGGACATAATGTAAGCCATTCAAATAGAAAGACAAACAAGATATGGAGGCCGAATATAAAAAAAATTAAAATATTCGAGGGCGGGCGCACTATGAGAAAATATGTATGCACCAGGTGCATAAGAACAGGTAAAATGATAAAAGCAATATAAAGCGAATCCGGATATTAAAAATAATCCGGCTATACAGCCGTAAATAATCCGAAAAGATTTACAAAGAAAAGGATCATAATAAAGAAAAAAACAAGACCGGTAAAGACAAAAGGAGATATGAATACAAGCAAAGCTTCCCCGAAGCCGGTCTTATAAATTTCAGAAATCCCCAGAATGACGATCATTGCCTGCCAGGCATGAAGCAATAAAACGAATAATATATAAAAAAATACCGGTGCGAAATTCAAAACAACAAAAATAGTTATCAGCGGAAGCATAAGCATTAAAGGTAAAAAAGAAAAATTGACCAGGCTGATCACGCGGCCCACACTGCCGGTATGACCCCTGAGCTGGGAAACAAGATCAAAAAGGGATGAAAAAATTATAATCTGAATAACTACCAGTAAAAAAACAAATATCCATCCATAAGAAATCTTATAATAAAAAAAAGCCGTCTCAGTGCCGAGCATTGAATAAGAAATCACTTCTATTAAAGAAACAATAAAAACCGTCAGTAATCCCAGAAGGAACGGACTTCCTTCTTTCCTGGCAATAAGGTTAACCAGTCTCCTTGGATCTATCAGGCAAAAAAAGAAATAATCAACCCATTTTAATGATCTGATATATTCAATCATGGCTCTATACTGTACTCAATCATTGATAAATTTTTATGTTTAATGCGGCTCTCAATAGAATTATCGCTTAAAGCACCGTCTATTGATTTCAATATCTGTTCTATAGCACTCTCAGAGTCATAAACCGCGGCATTCTCCGGAAGGTTTGCGAGCGACTTGGCTTTGCTTACCGCTGTTTCATAACTGCCGATAGCATCTATCAATTTATGTTCTAATGCTGCATCACCGTCCATGACCCGCCCGTCAGCATAAGGCTTAATATCCGGCATCGGAATATTTCTGCCAAGCGACACATCCTTTAAAAACTGATTATAGGATGAATCAATCATATCCTGCAGCAGAATTCTCTCTTCTTCTTCCATCTCCCTGTAACTCGAAAGGATATCCTTATATTTGCCGCTTTTGATCACGTTCATTTTTATACCCAGCTTCTCAAACAGTCCCTTTATATTCGGCGATGCCGCGATCACGCCGATAGAGCCGGTAAGAGTACCGTGATTTGCAAAAATATAATCACAGGCAGAAGCAACATAATATCCCCCGGAAGCAGCCATATCACCCATAGACGCGACAAGAATAATGTTTTTCTTCCTGATCTCCATGAGCTTTGCGAATATCTCCTGAGTCGCGGCAACCGTACCACCCGGAGAATTTATCCTGACAACAATAGCTTTTATTCTTTTATCATTCTGCAACTCGGATAATCTCTTTACAATCGCGTCCGAGCCCGAAATCAAACCGAAATACCCGCCTGAAGAGTCGGAAACGCTGATCGGCCCGTATATCCTGATAACCCCGACACCAGGCCCGATATCGGGAAAAGGAAGCCTGATCTCTTTCTTCTCAGTAGTCTTGATATTAAGCCCGATATCAATAACCACAAGTATACATGATATCAGGATAAGCAATAATATGCTTAATACGATTCTTCTGTTCTTTTCCATAAGTATATTTCCGTGAATATTATGGTCTTATTCATACAGGTTATATTACTATACCTATTAAAATAATTCACCTGTTTTTTTATTATCCGGTTCCATTTTAATTCGCAAGTAAAAGATTAACAGACTTTTCATTTCTTCTTTTAAAAGATATCAGAAAATTCACATTTCTCCTGAAATGCAAGTCCGGTTTTGCAGCAAGTCTATTATTTAATACTCAGTATATTTCTCTGTATGCTTAACATAATTCCTGGGATCAAACTCAGTGTCTTTTTCAACTTCCAGGTACTCATTCATTAAAATGAAAAACCACATCAGGGTATCCTTTCCTGTTTCAAGTCCCACATAAGTTCTCTTGTCTCTCCAGTCTTTAATAAGAAGTCCCTTGTTGAGTACAACTATAATATCAATTTCGGAAACATTATCAATACTCATTGACATATAATTTTCCAGTAAGACTGATTTTAAATCCGGTATTTTAAAATCAGTATCATATGCAATAACAAACGCAGGTATTACAGATACGTTTTCAGCACGTTCCGTAAACCGGTTTATCTTTTTTGCCTGAATAACAGACCTGAGCATCCGGTTCAGACTCTCCTTATTCAGCATAGATGTAATATGAAAAGTCCCGTACACGAGTTCGCACGGGATAAACCCGTCCATTATTCCGGATATATCCCTGTACAGCTCTTTATAAGCAATTAAATCCACATCTTCAGGGCAATATCCGCTCGGATCTACCATCTTTAGCGCGTCAATTTTAAGCCTGGATGGGATAATTTTATTCAGATCATCCTTAAAAGCATCTATGTCAACAACCGGCGCAGCTGTTTTAATTGCTTTACTACCTTTTCCCGGGGTTTCTTTTTTTGCCTTTCCCTTTTTGGAAGCTGCCGGTTTTTTAGAAAGACGCTTCTCAAGTGTCTGAAAATATTTACTAAACATAAATTTCCTCGCTTTCACCCTTTATTGTCAAACATTCAGCCAATCAATCTCAAAAAAATCAACTTTACCTTTTTTAATGTCATCAGAGAGTATATTTTTAATCTCATCCTTGCAACTAAAATAAAGAATTTGCCACCCCATTTCCGTTATTTTTTTTAATACTTCCATCTGTAAACTTATCCTGTAAGTATCGGACTTAATAAAAGGATCATCCATAATAAAAAAACCTTTTTCCTGGTTTAACAGTTTTTCACCAATAGCTATCCTGGTGGCAAGGTATAATTGGTCATACGCGCCCCCTGATAACTTTTCCGCATCAATAATTTCACCATTTCTATGAACAACCTTGAGACATTCCTGTTCCGAATCATAGACAACACTATCATAAAGACCGCCGGTAATATTTTTAAATATCCCGGGCGCTGAATAAGGCCCCTGCATATCAAAGAGTTCATGCACACGCCCCTTTTCCTCCAGCTCTATCTCTCCAAGAATGTTTACTGCATTCGAAATTGCTTCTCTTCTGTCTTCGTGCTCCTTTATAAAATTCCGCAACCTTGCCAGAATACCTTCAAGATCAACAATAGTGCGGCAATAAATCCTCTCGGCATCACCTGCAAAGATATCGTTCGCGGCAGCCTCAAGATCCATCATGCCTGCCTTGTCAGGATCCAGCTTCACCCGCATTTCTTTGATTTCGTCTTCAAGTACATTCACGCCTGCCTTAAGTTCATCATAAACCTTCTGTTCAAAGACAATACCTTCAGCTCTGTCGCTATATGACCGGATATCCCCAATACGTGATTTTATAATGCTGAGCATTTCCCCAAGTCTTTTATCCTGAATACCAAGCATTCCCCCCAGCCTGTTGGCAAGGCTCTCCCGCTCGGTCTCCTTCTTCTTTTTTATCTTCAGCCTTTCCCTGTATTCTTCAAGGGAGGATATACCGCTTTTCGTTTTAAGGGATACTATTTTATTCTCATGTCTCTCCTGCGCTGCCCGTAATTCCGCGAGCTTATCATCAACCTCCTTCAAGTGCCTCTCGGAAGTCATCAGCTCGGTTTCGAGCCTGCGGAAATTCCCCTGGGCTCTCTCATAATCCTCACTGAATTTCCCCAGGGCCCTTAATGCTTCATCAGGATTACCCGCTTTCAAACCCATTTCTGTAAGGCTGTTCATGACACCGGCCGACTGCGCCGACAGCCTGCGCTTCTTCATAATAAGAATGATCTCGTAAGCCCATAGCATAACGCTGATGAACAGTGACAATATTCCTGCTATATATAAATATGCCGATGTCTTAAAAAACCACGAAACAACAATAGGCAGAGTAATAACCGAAGATAAAACCGAGATACGTTTCAAAAGGCTGCGTAAAGAAGCATCGGATTCTATTACCTCTGCATTTAACTGAAAATTCTTTAACTTCAGCTTTTCGTCTTCTATATCATGCCTCTTTCTGTCAAGTATCTCAATCTCCGTTTTATACGAATCATGATCTTTCTTTAATCCGGAGATTACCGCTTTCAAATCCTTGCCCTTCTCCCTGAGATCAAGCATCTCCCTGCCCGCGCGCTTAACCTCCGCCTCCGAACCCTGCCAGAGTTCCGCGTCTTCATCCCTGTATTGCTCCATCTCTTTAAGAGCAGCTATGCTGCGCTCAAGCTCAAGCAGCAGAGCCTTGCTGTTCTCATAAAGAGCCCTGTTCCTTGCGTCTTCGTAAAGCTTTATCCTTCCGTGCAGCGCCGAAAGCTCCCTTGACTTCCTGTAAATATCGAGCTCCAGCCTGTCGTAATTATCTTCCAGAAGTTTTTCCCTGCCGGTCTCCATCCTCGCGATTAGTCTCTCCGCTCTCTGAATTCTATCCTTAAGCTTCATGGATTTCTCATCATCCCTGAAACCCAGGTTCGGCGTCAGCTTGCCGATCTCAAGAAGATTCCTTCGTATTTTATTTATATCCCCTGTTCTCAGTCCGACCAGCTTATCGGTTATGCCGGTATAAAATTTTGCCTCGTCTGAAACCGCCAGGTCGCTGTTCCTTATTATAAAAATATTTCTGCAGTCGGAAGGAGAAACCGGCGAAGGAAGAAATTTAGTAACCGCGGGAAGGTCTCCATCCTCAGGCAAAGTCCTTTCAGCATCGCTCTGAGTAAAGTATATCCTGAGAAAACCCGAAGGATCATCGCTCACCCTGTCGGTCTGTTTAAAATCCCTGGCTCTTTTCCCGAGCAGAAATTTTATAAGGGCATCAATAACGAGAGTCTTGCCTTTCTCATTCCTTCCGAAGAATAAACTGAATTTGCCCGGTTTAATCATGCCCGTATTTCTGAGAGGGCCGTATTCATTTATTTTGAATTCAGAGATTTTCATGACAATGACTCCGTCATTGCTTTAATTAAATATTCTTTACTCGCTGCTTTCGACTCTTCGGAACAGGCAAACACGTCAAGTTTTTCAATAAAGCTCCTGTAAACAGGATCCTCAAATACTATATTCAGATCAACAGCATTAAATTCAAGTTCAATAATATGCTTCTCCGATTTAAGCGAGACTAAAAAATCATTTAGCGCGGTTTCGTCTATCCCGTGTTTCGCGCTGTTCAAATACCCTTCGACTCTGAGCATTATCTTTGCATTATCATCAATTACATCCAGGCTCTCTTTAATTGTCTGCAACGGATCAAGCTTACCGGACGGATCAAGCTTAACAATCAGGCGCTCATAATACTCAGAGTCAATAAGCACCTCTCGCGGAGATTCCCCTGTTTCAAAGACATTCACCTTTCTTTTTCCGGTTTCTCTCCTTGTAACCGAAACCGGGGAGCCCGGGTAAACAAAATAACCCGTCCCGTTATTCTTTCCGAATTCCCATATATTAAAATTTGTATGAAAGTGACCTCCCAGAACATAATCAAAATTCAGGTCATTGAAAAAATCCAGCCTTGAAGGCATATACCTCGCGTCGCCCTCTTCCCCGAAATCCTTTCTTGAAAAAAACGAATCCAGCAATTCCCCATGATAAAGAAGAATGTTGACTTTACTCTTATCCAGCCTCGCGGAAATATCCCGGAGCATGGAATACAATTCCTCCTCCCTGGTATTCCTGAAAGGAAGGCCCGTTAAAACCATATCCCCGGTCTCAAAAATATCGCCAGGCGAATGAATTACCTTAATATTCGAACCGAAAAACGCCCTGTCCTCAAAAGCCCCGGAATCATGATTACCGGGTATCACGTAAATATCAAAAGGCAGATCCGAAAGGATCCCCCGCAGCCTGGTCTTTAACTTAAGAGCATCGATATTCGCGTCAAAAAGATCGCCGCTTATAACCATAGCGTCAATCGAGCCAGCCCTGCCCGTCTCCAGCACCTTAAGCAGAGCTTCCCATCTTTCATTATTTTCTTCATTCAGATGGACATCTGCAGTATGAAGTATTTTCATTTATTACACCCTGAAAAGAATTAATATAATTGTTAAGATTAGTGATTAAATGATATATTAAAAAACGAAAAGTCAGTAAAGACGAGTTGGTTAATTTATCTTTTTATATTATGTCTTATTATATTGATCAACTATATTCCGCCGAAAGATAATTTCAAGTCCTTTTTAAAAGCCCGTCGTGCTGCAGAATTACTTCCGGATTTTCACTAAAAAAACTTATTTTTTTTCAAAACCCCGAAAAAAAATTAAAAAAATATTCTGAAATATGCCCAAAACAGCCAAAAAGTGTAAGGTAAAATTGTATATTAATGTAGAGGGATAAATAAAGTTTAATACTCTTTTAAAAAGAGCAATGCTCTAAAAGAGCAATAATTCTCTGGCGCGTTTACGTATATTAATAGTATAGGGGAATAAATAATTTTCCATACTTCTTTTATATTATTCCCGGAAAACAGAGAGTCTATAATAAAAAAGAAAAAAACAATTTCTCCAATGGGGGGGATGAGGACAAAATGGCAACAGCAACACCGAATATCTTAATAAACTCGATCAGCGGACGCATAGGCAATGTTGTGTTCTACACGAGACGCGGAACATTATGCGTGCGCACTCACGTTATACCGCGTAATCCTAATACCTATGCCCAGAGAATAGTGCGCCGTAATTTTGCAGAAGCCGTGCTCACATGGCAGTCCATGACCGAAGACGAAAGATATTCTTACAACAGGAAGGCCCGTTATTTAAACATGAGCGGCTACAATCTCTTTATATCAAATTATTTAAAAAGAGCAATACAGGCACTTGATCCTGCTTCAACAGACGAACAGAATTCGAGAGTCTCCTCTCTGACCTGGAACCTGGAACTTTCAACCTTGAACTTGCTTTCGGTTCCTGAGCGAATCCCCTCCGTTTCAGAGTCGTATACAAACCCATACGATATAAACCCGCTTTCAGGGCATCCAAAGCTCCTTCCCGGTTGACAAAAACCCTGCAAATCGTTAAAAAAACCATCTGTATAATATTTATATTATTTTCATTGAAAATTCATATTATTGCTATTCGCAATAGTTTATAAATATAAACGCTAACCGCCCAAATACTAAAAAGTAATTGACAAAAAATTATATATTTAAATAAATTGCGACCATGATTGAATTTGAAGATAATACTTGTTTTGGCTGCGGCCAGGAAAATGAATGCGGATTAAAACTCCAGTTGCAATACGACCTTGACACACAGACAGCATTTGGAGAATTTGTCGCGACCCAAATGCATGAAGGATTACCGAATATAATACATGCCGGAATAGTCACAGCAATGCTTGACGAAACCATGACTACTATAAATAAATACCTGGAATTTACAGCTCTGACAGGAGAGCTTTCCATAAGATATCTCCAGCCGGCATTTATCAATGAAAAACTCCACATCAGGGGCTGGCACGTCAAAAAGAACAAACGCGTAATCGAGAACAGGGCAGAGATCGAAAACGAAATGGGAAAGGTTGTTGCGCGGGCAAAAGGCAAATATATAGAAGTGGATGAATTCCCGCAGCCCGAATAAAACCAGCCTTTTTCAGGCAGATGTTGCAAATTAAAAACAAATAATAATCCAGCAATGAATAATTATTTTACTCTGTATTTAACAGGACAATAATGCCGAAGTGGTGGAACTGGTAGACGCAGCGGACTCAAAATCCGCCGGGGGCAACCTCATGAGGGTTCGATTCCCTCCTTCGGCAAAATAAAAAAAACAAGATTTTAGATAAAAATTAAAAACCTTCGACAGAATCAGCGCTTCCCCTGTACAATCTATAAATAAACAATTTCATAAATACTGCCGACCTCTGCTTTTAAAACCAGCAAATGAGATTCATTAAATAAATAAAAAAATACAAAATCTACTACTTTTGGGTGATAAATTTTACAAAAAATAATCACGCCCTCCCACCTTTGGGTGATGATTCTTCCGCATCGGATGTTTACTTTATAAAACGGGAAATATCAAAGATCAGTATGACATGAAAGAAAAACTTGTATTGTTGTTAATTCAAACAGAACCAAAGACAATTTCAATTTTTCCCAATACCAGGTACGCCATTATTTAAATCCTGTTTTAAAAGACAAAAAAGATGAAACCATTATTATCGGGAAGGATAGGAAAAAGCTCATGAATCTCAAATCATTACCTGCAGGAATAGTCTTAATTACAACGGTTCTTTTATTCGCCGTCCCCGGATGTTCCGGTTCCGGGAAAGATGATTCCGGAGGAAATTATGCATGCTCCTGGGAGGAGCGAAGAACAGGATGCAACAACTACAACTGGACGGAGTGGTCAGCGGACTGCTATGAATTCGATGCCGACGACTATTACATAACCCCTGAAGAAGTATGCGCAAATCAAACCGACGACGATCCATACTGTTCGGCAACCTGCTGCATAAATTACGAGTTCAGAAATGTATCTTTAACTAAAGGTCATTGCCCGTA
>CAZVYR010000142.1:0-9424 GCA_964631555.1 uncultured Leptospirales bacterium | reverse complement strand
TTTTTGGAGAAATTCATAAGTTCCTGGTTAAAAGGCCCAGGTTCCAGGTTTGGGAAAAGAATGATTGGTTTGGAAGACTCCGGAGCGACTTTGAAACGGAGGGGATGACTTGTATAGGGAAGATAGGATTTGAAGCGGTTTGGAAGCGGATAGAATGCGGAGAGGTTCCAGGTTAAATGTTCCAAGTTCCATGGTCAGGAAGAGGTATGGGTCGTTATTTTGAAAGTCTTTAGGTTTTTGCCATTAGATTATACTTTATATAATGAATGACGGTGTCACGATGCAGGGACAAAGGACAAAAGGAGAGGAAGAGGAAAAAATATGTTTAGATGTTTAAATAGAAAGATAATAACTTTAATTTACGGGAAATATTTATAATTATCTTTTCTATGAAGAAACCTTACAAGCAAGACAGTATTGTTTTCAACTGTTAATCCCATTCTGTAATCACCAATCCTAATCCGGTAGTATTTTTTGTCATCTTCTAGTTTTTTAATACCTTTGATTGTTCTTACAGAGTTAGCATTCTGGATATTTTTTATAGTATTTTAAATTGCATTCAGTATTTTTATATCATGGATAGAATTTATATTTTTATTAAAGCTTCTTAGTATTTCGATATTCATGAGATCTATTGGAGACGGGATTTTAATGTCTTAATGAAATCATCTTTATCGATCGTTTCAGATTGTATCCCTTCATCAATAGCCTTAGATAGTGCTATATCTTCAATTACGTCATGGAAAATGCTTTTAAGTTTTTTATCAGAAAGTGTTTCTCTAATAGAATCTTTTATTAGCTTTTTTAAAACATCTGGTGTAAGATTTGCGATAGTCTGCATTAAATAGTCCTCCTTAACGATATTGCTAAGATAATCATGCTCAATGATTAAGTCAAGATTAATAAAAAGAGAAATTCAATACTGTAATTATAGTCAATATATTATTTTTATAAGCTATCTGGTATGACGACCAGGGATTCCGGGTGGCAGCAGTTATCCCGGGCGGAGACGCGGGATATTTTTTTGCAGACCAGGTGGACTCGGTTAAGGTTCTGGTTGACGATGCGGGCATGCTTGTTACCTGCATGGAGTATTTGCCTTACGGTGAGACATGGTTTACCGAGGGGGATGACAACAACGCACCGAAGTACAACAGCCAGGAGCTTGATAAAGAGACGAGATTTTATTCATATTATCCTTAATTTTCCAATGGTTTAATTCCCCGCAGCTTTTGCAGGAATCCTGCAGCTTTTACAGGGAGCCTTCACTTGCTGCTGAAAGTTATCAATTTAGTTTTTGACTTCGTAGCTTGAGGCGGAGAATACTCCGCAGCTTTAAGCAGAGAATACTCCATTCTCTTGCGATGGGGAGCTTTATTTGAATTTATAATATTAGAAATATATTTTTTCTATATTGATATTGACAAAATATAGCTATAGTAGTATAATGATAATGAAAACCATTTTCATTTGATGCGTAAGATTAAGGAGGTTTTATATATTGCGCGGACGAGGGCCATGGCGGCATGATAAGTTTCAGGAATACGGCTGGAGAATATATCCAGGCGGAGAAATTATCCTGGATATTCTTCACAATACGAAAGAACATATAAATGCAGCGGATATTTATATAAAAGTTCATAGTATAAACCAGGCAATCGGGCTTAATACGAGTAATATTTTTTTAGCTACTTATTGAAAATATTTTTCATTTGCAAATATTTAAAGATACAGGAGGAAAATTATGCCAAGAGGAAACGGAACAGGCCCTGCAGGATTCGGTCCTATGACTGGACGTGGTGCAGGTTTTTGCGCAGGATATTCAGCGCCCGGATACGCCAATCCAATAACAAGAGGAGGATCTTTCGGGTATGGCAGAGGCCGCGGTGGCGGGGGCAGAGGCTGGAGAAACCAGTTCTACGCTACCGGCCAGCCTTTCTGGGCTCGCGGCCAGAGACCATATCCTGAAACATATGGTTACGGCTATGGAAATGCAGCACCTGAAATGACCAGGGAGGCGGAGGTTAATATACTCAAAGATCAGGCAGAATTTATGCAAAAGGAAGTTTCTGCTATAAATGACCGAATCAAAGAACTTGAAAACCTTGCTTCCGGTCAAAAAGACAAATCCTGAATACAGGGTAAAATTAAAATCCGGATTATCCCTGTTTTTAAAAGATGATAATCCGGAATATTTTTAATCTATTAGGTTATCAAAGGTAATAAAATGGCTACAAAAAAAATACAATGTCCTTTTTCAGGCAGAGCGTGTAAAAATTGTACTCTTTATAGAAGCAGGCATTATAGCCTGTGCTTTAATACTCATTATAAAGAAAATATTGATATTAAAGACTCTACTATCGAATCAATTAATGGATCAATATTGATACATGGGTTCCACAGCCTCGGCCACAATGCATATAAATAGTAACGAGTTAATAGAGCAAAAAAATTTTTCCGTGATAGGCAGAAGAGGCATCAACTACATTATCTTTACCGGTCTGTATTCGTGTCACATGAGGCATAAGGATAACTTTAAAATTGCAATATTCATTTGATCTCTGGTCACTCCCCCGGATCGGTTGTAATATTTGCTTTCATTAATAAAAAAGTGCCTAGTCCTGCAGGCGTTATTTTCCTTAACAAGGATTATTTTGAAAGAATGGAAGCCCCTTGCTTTTCATAGAAGCCGTTTTATGCTTTCTGACCAACTGCTTTTCATCAAAAAGAATGCGGATGTGATAATTCCGGGACATGAAGAATCAATAACTGTTGGTAGATAAAAAATAAAGGGAAAGATCGATAAAGGTTTTTAAAATGATTATAATTAATAATGAATTATGCATTGGCTGCGGAAGATGTGAAGAGGTATGTACTACCGGGGCAATAACAATTAATAAAACGACCCAGAAGGCAGTGTTCAATAAATATCGATGCGCCGAATGCGGTGTCTGTATTGATGAATGCAAAAAAGGTGCTATTTCATTCGATAAAAGTCAACAAGAAGAGCATAATATACCAGGAAAAGAGGGAAGGTCATTGGGAAAGAGTGCGGAGACAGGAAGAAAAAATATGAAGGTCAGAGGCCGCGGGCAGGGAGCTGGAAGAGGCGGAATGGGCAGAGGAAAGGGCGCAAGCGGCGATTGCGTATGCCCTAATTGCGGCAATGCAATGCCTCATAGTGCAGGCGTTCCTTGTTCTCAAGTCAAATGCCCGAATTGCGGTTCATTTATGAGAAGGAGATAGTCTTGAATAAACGGAACGGTTTTTTAAGAAAAAATGTTTCGTTATGGTTAGCACTAAACATGGCAATCTTTACAATCTCAGGCTTTGCGTTTTATTTTGAGCAAAGCGATTCTTCTTTTATCATGCCGACCAACAACATATCCCCTGTAAACTATCTTTATGAAATGCATGAAAAAATTAAGCTTTCATGAGGGCCTGCATACAAAACAACAGACAGAAAAAAAAATAAAATAAAAATAATTATTATATGAACACAGAAAACAAATTCAGCAATGAAAAAATTCAAAATAATCGCTTAGCATATCTTGAAAGGCTTGCTTTATACAAGAAGTTCGGATTCGATCATGAAGCTGCGAGAGAAAAAATTATTCTTCATTTGCCTAATACTCTTGATTCAATCTTAGAAATAGGAACTGGTAAAGGATATCTGACAACGATGCTTGCACATTCTTTTAAAAAAGTTGTTACTGTAGATATAGAAAGCGATGAACAAAAAATAGCCGGGCTCAATGCCGCGTATTATGATCTTGACAACATAGAGTTCGTTTTATCAGATGCCGGAAAGCTCAATTATCCGGACAAAGCTTTTGATGCGGTTGTATCTGCCTTTACCTTTCATCATCTTGAGTCGCCCTTTAAAGTGCTAAGTGAAATGATCAGGCTTGCCGCAAAACAGATATTAATTTCTGATTTTACCCGTAAAGGCTTTGAAATCATTGATAAAGTACACCTGTATAATGGCAAAAAGCATGAAGCCAGAACAGATTATTTTGATATTATAGGCGTTTATCTTAAAGAATTTAATTTTAATGTGCAGATTTTTGAAAGTGAATATCAAATGATATTTTCGGCAGCAAGAATTCAACAGGAAAATTGAGTCAGGCAGAAGGGAATAAAAATTGATATTATGAAAGAAAAAATTGAAATCATGTCGATCTCGGCAAATGCGTTTTTAGCCGGAGGAAAAATTATTATAGGCTATGCGTCTAATTCTTCAGCCGTTTTAGCTGAAGGTTTCCATTCCCTCACTGATATTTTTTCTTCACTTATCGGATATCTCGGGATCAGAACTTCAAACAAGCCGGTTGACGAAAAGCATCCTTACGGGCATTATAAATTTGAAGTATTAAGCGGCGTGTTCATTACACTGGTTCTACTGGCTACCGGCATCGGTGTGCTCTATGATGCTTACTTAAACTTTTTAAATCCGTATAAGATAAAAATAAATTATCTGTCCTTTTCGATTATGGCCGTGTCTGTCGTAATAAATTTTATTACATCAAAAATAAAAATTTATTATGGTAAAAAAGAAAATTCTCTTACGCTTCTTTCAGACGGATCGCATGACAAAGCGGATGTTCTGGCCTCGGCAGCAGTTATTTTGGGGCTGTTCTTAACCCGGTATTATGTATACGCCGATTCTCTGATCGCCTTTTTTATCGGGCTTTATATTATAAAATCATCTTTTTCTTTAGGCAAAGAAGCGGTTGATTCTCTTTTAGATGTTTCAGCCGGTAAAGAAATTGAGGAAAACATAAAGGCAATCTCCAAAGGGCTTAATGTAGAGATTTATTCATTGAAAACCCAGAAGAAAGGCTCTGTCATTACCGCCAATCTTGAGATCACCTTGCCAAATGACTTAAACGTTGAACAAGCGTCAAAAATATCTGAAAACCTCAGAACCAAACTAACAGAAGGCATATCTAATCTTGTCTATGTCGCGATTCAGATAAAAAGTTATAAAATTGAAAGCGGCTTTTACAGGCCAAGTTTTGGAAGAAGTTTCGGATGGCAGGGAGGAGGACGGCATAAAGAAACAATTGAAAAAGCATCCGGCTCCGGCCCTTCAGGCAGTTGTGTGTGTCCAAAATGCGGCTATAAAATTTTACACCAGAGAGGCATTCCTTGCTCAAGTCTTGTGTGCCCAAATTGTAATATAAATTTAGAAAGAAAGGAAAATTTTAGCGCATAAAAGCAACTAAAATCGTATTGATCATTATGAATTTTAAACTTGATTGTGTACCATGCCTCATCCGGCATTCTATTGAAGCTGCGCGGTTTGTTTCGGGCGATGAATCTTTTCAAAAAAAAATAGTCGATGATACGTTGAGTATAATCGCGAATGCGGATCTTTCAAAATCACCTCCTGCTTTGGCCCAGGTTGTTCATAAAAGGATCAGGGAGCTGTCCGGCATTGCTGATCCATATAAAGAAGTAAAGCTTAAATTCAACAATCTGGTATATTCAATGCTCAATGAATTAACGGCGCGTATTGATCATTCACCCTATCCTCTGCGCTCTGCCGTCAAATTAGCGATAGCGGGCAATATAATAGACAGCGGGGCCAAGACCGGGCTCTCGGAAACTGATATAAAAGATGCAGTAGAGAGTGTATTTTCAGAAACAGTTGTCGGGGGGGATATCGACGAATTTTTAGGAAACGTTGTAAGAGCCAAAAGTATTCTATATTTAGCGGATAACGCGGGGGAGATTCTTTTTGACCGGCTGCTTATAGAGAAACTTATGCATCCGAATCTTACTCTTGCAGTACGCGGCTACCCGGTAATAAACGACGCAACTGAAGAAGATGCGGCGGCCGCGGGGATCGCTAAATTCGCTAAGATTATCAAAAACGGTTCGGACGCACCTGGAACACTGCTTGAAGAATGCAGTGAAGAATTTATGAAATACTTTAACGAAGCGGATATGATAATAGCAAAAGGGCAGGGAAATTACGAAACGCTTTCCGACGAGAAAAAGAATATTTATTTTTTACTCAGGATTAAATGCCCCGTCCTTGCGGAACACACAGGTATCCGTATTGGAACCAACGCTTTAATAAGGTCTCCTCATTGATCAGTGAGGATCAATAACTAAGAAATATAAAATATATAAACGGATGCAATAGAATATTATAGCCTTTTAAAAGTAGCTAAAGACACCACTCCCGATGATAATGAAGCTCCCCGTCGCAGGCGGACGGAGTATTCTCCGCTTAATACTGCGGAGTATTCTCCGCTTAATACTGCGGGGAATTAAACCATTGGGAGATTAAAACAGCTTTCAGAAAACTCGCCCATAAATTTCACCATTCAACCTGAGGCATCATTTTTATTGATGCGCGGAATTTATTATAAGACAGGACAGATGGAGCAGGGCTGGCTTTCTTTTAAGCAGGATCGTGAAACTTCGTAAGGTCAATATCCTTCATATTTTTGTTTTGATTATTAGAGAGATTTTTATTATATTTAGTATTATTGAAACAAGAGCGATTTGGCTCAGTACCGGTCTTTTAAAAAAACTCCGGGTGCAGTATGATCCGGGGCAAATATATAAATATAAAACGTTCCCCATTCTTTTTATTGAATAATTGATTTTAAAAAAAATCAGGTCTGACAGAGGTATCGCTTTTTTGGCCTGGAAAATATGGATGCGTATGATTAAGAGGTCCGCGGGATTAAGCAGAGCAGTCCGGGCGGGAAGTAAAATAATAATGGAGAGAGAAGATGGAACGTGTGTGTGTCAGACATCCGGAAAACCCGGGGAAATATTTTTGTTCAAAATACAACAGGTATTTATGCGACGAGTGCCTGAAGTGCCAGGACCCGGGATTATATTGTAAATTCAGGAAGATGTGTTTTATATGGGAAGTTACCAAGCATGGTACCCCCGAAATGCAGGAAATGGCTGCCCTTGAAAGCAAGGCTGAGCCTGCGGTCAAAGAGAAAAAGGCGGAGTTTTGCGAAATCACTTTCACCCCGTCAGGCAGGAAGTTCAGGGTTAAAACAGGAACCACCATACTGGAGGCTGCAAGGGAAAGCGATGTGTATATAAATGCCAGGTGCAGCGGCAATGGTGTTTGCGGGAGCTGCAGGGTTAAGCTTGAACAGGGAGACGTTGAGTCAAAGGATTCAATACTGATAAGCGGGGAGGATAAAAAGAAGGGATTTATTCTCGCGTGTACTGCAACGCTGAATGGAGACGCGACTATAAAGATACCTGATGAGAATTTGTCCCGCGCCTTAAAGATCGTACAGGACGGCTCGGACATCAGGGAGACACTCCTTAAGGATCTGCCGTTGAGGTCTATGGTATCGGTTGTGCCGCTTGAGTTAAAGCCGCCCACACTGGACGATCCTTCAAGCGATCTTGAGCGTACCAGGCACGCGCTTTCAGGTGCAGGATATAAGGGTGAATTTGTTTCAATAGGACTGCCTGTGCTGCGTGAGCTTTCATCTATGCTTAGGGAGAACGACTGGAAGATAAATATAGTCCTTCTTCAGCGCGGGGAGATGCATGAGATTATAAAGATCAATCCTTATGATACTGAGTATAATAATTTCGGGCTTGCGGTTGATATGGGCACTACTTCGGTTGTTATGTATCTTGTGGACCTTAAGACCGGGGAAGTGGCAGGAATAACATCAACGCAGAACAGGCAGGTTGTTTGCGGGGAAGACGTTATTTCAAGAATAATATGCGCCAAGGGCGAGGAGGGTCTGCAGAAATTCCATGACTATGCGATAAGCACGATCAATGCCCTGATCGATGAGCTGGTCAGTGTGACTCATGTGAATGTTCAGGAAATATACTCTTTCTCACTTGCAGGGAATACTGTTATGACACAGTCCGTGCTTAAGCTCGATCCCTCGAGCATTCGCACTGAGCCTTATGTGCCTGTGGCTGTCGAATTCCCCGTGTTTCACGCGAAGAGTATAGGCATAAATATTTCGCCAAGAGCGGGGGTTTATATTGTTCCGGGCAATGCCGCTTACGTGGGCGGGGACATTACTGCAGGTATTCTCGCATCAGGGCTTTATAAGAGAGAAGACCTGGCTTTGTTCATTGACGTGGGAACGAATGGGGAAATGGTTCTGGGTAATAAAGACTGGATGATGACTGCTTCGTGCTCCGCAGGCCCTGCGTTTGAAGGCGGGGGCATAAGGCACGGGATGAGGGCTTTGCCCGGTGCTATTGACAAGGTAGAGATCGACAGTAAAACTTATGAAATTAAGACAGGCGTGGTTGACAATGAACTTCCGACAGGGATATGCGGAAGCGGCATGATAAGCCTTATTTCCTCGCTTTTCCTGAGCGGTATTCTCGATTCTTCCGGAAAGTTCACGGACAGGCCTTTGACTGACAGGTTAAGGACAGGCGAATACGGGAAGGAGTTCGTAGTGACCTGGGAGAAGGATGCAGGCCTTGAAGAGGATATTGTTATTACTGAGGCTGATATCAGCACTCTTCTCCAGAGCAAGGCAGCGGTTTACGCGGGAATAATGACCTTACTGAAAAGCGCGGGCCTGGACCTCGCGGTGGTTGATCATATACAGCTTGCAGGCGGATTCGGAAGATATATCGATTTTGAAAAGGCGATCATCATGGGTATGCTTCCTGATGTTGATATAAAGAAATTCGAATATCTCGGCAACAGCTCCATGTCGGGCGCGTACCTCGCGCTTGTATCAGATGAAGCGCGGAAGCAGTTGATAAAGATTTCAAGGGCCATGACTTATATTGATTTTTCGTCTTCCAATCTTTTTTACGATGAATATATGCAGGCTTTGTTTCTCCCGCATACGGACGGGAAGAGTTTCCCGAGTGTAATGAAGGCATGTCAGGAATGGGGGAAGTGACCTCACCCCCTTCGCCATGCACGGCATGGCGCGCCCCCTTCTCCCGAAAGGAGAGGGGGAATTTGGATATCTTTATTAAAAGAACTATGTAAAGAATGACAGTTGTTGAGGCTCAGAAGCATTGGCCTGATTAATAGACGGATACTTTGCAGATTTTTTGGTATTTAAATAAACATTATAAATGCAGAATAGAAATACTACTTATGATTATCACAGGTTCGGAAGGCCGGACCTGATGACTGAGCTTACAATTTGCGAATCCTTTTCATCGCCCGGTTCGCCGTATTCAAAGGCGTTCGGTATTGCAAAGCCGTACGGTTCTTTGCTGGGGGATTTCCTGGTGAGTCAGGGGATGCTTAAGCCTGGTTCCGTGATTATGGAAGCAGGGGGCGGGTACGGGAGCCTTATGAATGGACTGCTTCAGGATCATTCTCAGCTGATTGAACGGGTAATTATGACCGATCTTTCCATGTATATGCTGAAGCGTCAGAGGGATGCTCTTAGTGACTGGAACGGCATAGTAAGTTTTATTCAGTCGG
>CAZVYR010000141.1:0-9462 GCA_964631555.1 uncultured Leptospirales bacterium | reverse complement strand
TACAATGCGATTTTTTGGACCGGTTCCGCCGGAGCTCCCTGAAATTTGGAAAATGCATGACAGGGCTGAAGTCTCAACGTTCCCGAACTTCCTGCCAGATTTACACAGGTTGTGGCAGGTTGTTAAGGATCCTGCTATAAACAGGCAGTGTTCGCTTAAAGTGAAGGATTAAATAGTTTTTGGATTCACATTATTAAAAGAAAAATTTTAAAGATTTTTCAGATGTTAAAAATAATGCTGATCAGCTATCCGGACATCAGCTAATAAGAAGAGGGTAAAATGCAACAAGCAAATACTATTGCTATTGATAGTCCCGATTCAAAAATTGGGCTTAAGGAAACTCTCTCATTTGCAATGGGAAACGGTTTCGCAATGTATTTCGCCAATATGGGCGTGGTCATGTTTCTTACTATTTTCTGGACGGATGTTGTTTTAATCCCGGCTGCTATAGTCGGCACCATTTTTCTGTTCTCCCGCATTCTTGACGGATTTACAGATATTCTTGCAGGTGCAATAATTCATAAGACAAAGAGCCGATTTGGAAAGGCCAGGCCGTGGCTGCTCTGGATGGCTTTGCCTACTGTTGTAACCGTCTCGTTATTGTTTTATGCTCCGAACTTCAGCTTGGTAGGAAAGATAGCTTATGCGGCGGTCACTTATAATTTATTCGCATTTTTCCATCTGACCTTGGCGGGTATTGCTATCATGAGTTCTGTAGCCCTGATAACGCAAAACCGGGCTGAAAGATCAAAAATAGTCATGGTTGCAATGACTTTTTCCGCAATAGCATCCATTATCATCTCGGTCGGATCTTATAAAGGAATTGAGGTTTTTGGTGGAGGTTCCAAGGGATATTTTTTATTTTTCACAATAGTAGGTATTATTACTGGTCTTGGAATTCTGATTCAATTCCTTGGCACAAAAGAACGAGTTCGTTCCGTATCCGGCCAGACTTCCGATGCTATTCCATGGACTATCGGAATGAAACACCTCGTAAGAAACAAATACTGGTGGATTGCCAATGGAATCACATTTTTTACCCTCTTATACGTCGGTTTTATGGCAGTCAATGTTTACTTTGTAATATATGTTTTAAAAAGACCTGATATGGTTGGTCCGGTAATGGGTCTTCAATATGTAGGCCTCATTGTTGGTAATATGGTCTTAATGCCGATTGTTAAAAAGATAGGTAAGCGCAAAGGCTTAATGCTTGGTACAATCATACAGGTTATTGCCTCCATTGTTATGTTTATTGATCCGACATCCCTGCCTTTGATTTTGGTAGGCATATTCATAAGGGGATTTGGCTCTATTTCGATCGGACTTCAGCAGTCATTTCTGGCGGACACTGTAGAATATGGTGAATGGAAATGCGGTGTTCGTACTGAAAGTTTATGCTATAGTTCTGCCAGCTTTTGCATGAAGGTTGCTACAGGACTCGGAGGCGCTATTGTCGGATGGATGCTGGCCTTTGGCAATTATGTCCCAAACGCTGCGCAGCAGTCTCCCAAAACTCTGTCGTTGATTACGTTTATGTTCATCGGTACCTTAGCAATTATGGCAATCATCCAGTTCTTTTTAGCCTACTTTTTTAAGCTGGATAACGAATATGACAAAATCCTGTCTGATCTAAATGCTCACAGAGAGACAACAAAATCATAAAAGTGATTTTTTAATCTCTTAAGGGGGGGCATCCCCACATCAGATTGTGGGACATCCTTCTGATTTCTGTTGCTATTATTTAATAAAAGCAGATTGTCACGAAGGGGGGAAATTCCGGAATAACCTGTCAGCTCGCTGCTGGGATTTAAAATTTTTGGTCTGCATATTTGTTTTAATAAATTAAGGAGAATCAACAATGAAAAGAGAAAAAGAATACAATAATATGGTTAAGCACCTTACAGTTAAGCCGACACCTAAGGGACTTTACAAAGAAGAACGTATATGGGCCGAGGGAAAGGACATGTAAGGATTTCGTGCCAATATATCCTATGGCTTCATTAAAAAAACAGGACCATTTCATCCGGTTGAAGGTGCAGTTGTTCATCCTTACGTTGAATGCCTGATCTTTACAGGAATTGATCACACCAACATTAAATATCTTGGCGCTGAAATTTCAATAGAACTTGGCGAAGAACGGGAACTTTATGTATTCGATAAACCGACTGTTGTCATCATTTCAAAAGGTTTACAGCATGGGCCTGTAACTGTAAAAAGCCTGGAGAAACCGATTATACATTATCATATTGGTCTGGCACATGATTACAAGGCACAGTCTATAGATACAAAAGACGTGAAGCCGGAAACAACAACAGGATCAAAATATAATCATCTTGTCAAACCGCTCCTTGCAAATATTCGCGCATTGCTGGATGTCCAGGGAAAGGGAATAGAAGTTGAGGAAGGTAAAACCGTTAACCAGGTGCTTGAAGATATCGGAATGGGATTTATGATACCAAATTGGGATGGAGTTTTGCGAACCAAATTCTCTCCGCCTGAAGCCGCAATGGGCCCCGGGAATGCCGAGGAACTTGTATGGCTTTTCGGAGCGGATCTGGAAGGTCTGGAATTGAACTTTTCATGGGGGTTCTACACTCAGCCTGGGAAATGGCATCGTGCCGGGGAAGCGCATACGCATCCTGAAGAAGAGATACTCGTATTTGTAGGCCTTAATCCTGATAATATTGACGATATGGGAGCAGAAGTTGAGATTGGACTGGGAGAGAATGATGAGCGCTACTTTTCCAATAATCCGTTTTTGGCGGTCTGTCCGCAGGGATTTCCTCACTGCCCTGTTATTACCAGATGGGTTGACAAGCCATACGCGTTTTTTGTAATTTGTTTATCTGCAACTCATGCTTCTCCATGGGATAATAACTAAGTGCAATAAATAAACAAGAGGTTTTTGTATGAACAAACAGGATTTTCTGACATATTTCGATCACTTCAACAATAAAAGATATGACGAAGTAGCGAAATATTTTGCATCGGATGCAACTGTTGAGTATTTCAGCAATCCGCAAATGCCTGAAGCAAAGCCTCTTACTATAGATCAATATTTTGATTCTGGTTTATAATTAACTCATTTTGGCTGACTTTTTTATGCTAATAATGTCAGGATTATCGATAAAATCAGAGCATTTTATCGATCCAACGCTAATTTTTAAAATAAAAAGTCAGTCAAAATGAGTAATTAAGTAGTTTTTATACAATGAATTATGAGGAGTAAATGAAATATTGGAAATTTGGTAAACTAGACTGGAAAGTATCTTCTATGGGTCTTGGAGTAATGAGTCTCCCTGAAATTGAATCTGGCATCGATGAAAATAAATCAATAGAAATCATCCGCAAAGCTATCGATGAAGGGATAAATTTAATAGATACAGGTGATCGGTGTTTTATTTCTCGTTATGAAAAGACTGCAAGTATAATTAACAAGGCACTTAAAGAAGGATATCGTGAAAAGGTACGCATCTCAGTCGGTTTACCGGTGTCATCTTTATCTTCTGAAAATAATTTTTATACATATCTTAATGAAGACCTTAAGAGGTTCAACACTGACAAAATTGACTACTATTATCTGGATGACATAGATCGGATAACATGGCCTATGGTTCAGGAGAAAAACTTGCTAGAATGCCTTGATACAGCAATATCAGACGGACGCATTGGCAACATAGGTTTTTATTTTCATGATCATTTTCGCTATCTTAAAAATATTGTTGAGGGTTATGATAAATGGACATTTTGCAAATTCCGCTACAGTTATATGGACAGTGATCATCATCCGGGGACCTCGGGTGTAAAATATGCTGCTGAAAAAGGCCTGGCAGTTGTTATTGATAAACCGTTTCTTTCAGGGCGGTTAATCAGGGAAATTCCGGAATCTGTACTTAAAGTATGGAACGAGGCAAACACATCCCCACAGCGAAGTCTCGCAGAATGGGGCTTATTATGGATATTGAATCATGCTGAAGTGTCTTGTGTCGTAAGTGATATGGGTACTATTGAGGAAGTTCAAGAGAATACTGCTATTGTAGAAAAGTCCTGCCATGATTGTTTATTCGTTCGGGAATTATTACTTATAAATCAGATTTCCGAATCCTATCGCGCATTGAAAGCAGTACCCTGTACTACTTGCAGAGCCTGTATGCCGTGTCCTGCCGGCGTAGATGTTCCTCGTATTTTCGAGCTTTATAATGAAGCTGCTATGTTCGGCAATAGGGATATCCCGTCAGTTGTTTATCGAATGGAAGGACATTCAATCGAATTATGCAATTCCTGCGGAAAATGTCTTAAAGGCTGTGGCCGTAAGATTCTGATTCCTGAAATATTGAAAAATATTAATATTTATTTTAACTTTGATAAAAATAAATAGCAGATATTAAAATGATGGAAAGCAGTTTTATTGATTATTGATAAAAATATAACTTTGATAAAATATAATGAAAACTATGGGAAGAAATCGAATTTTATTGAAATTGAGTATTTATTAATAAAGCAAGAATATTTTTCCGGCACAATTCATTATAATTCAATTATGAATTACAATATTTAATCCCGAAAGCTTTTGCTTTCCTGAATACGGTTGGTTGTGTGAGACCGAGGGCTTTCGCAGCTTTATAAGTGCTGCCGTGTTTTAACAGAGCATTTTCAATCATTTCTTTTTCCAGATTATCTACAAGTTCCTTGAGCGGAGTTGTATAATCAACGGAATTCTCATTGATTTTATTCTTACCTATTATGGCTGTTATCTTGTTACTGGTTATATATTTATTATTGTCTATAACGAGCAGTCTTTCCATAACATTTTCCAGTTCCCTTACGTTTCCAGGCCAGTTATAATCTTCCAGGGCCTGTATTGCAAGGTTGTCAAACATCTTTTCTTTTCTGTATTTTTTGTTGAATTTTTCAAGAAAACTATAAGCCAGGATAGAAATATCGTCTTTTCTCTCCCGCAGGGGAGATATTTTAACAGGCACAACATTCAAACGGTAATACAAATCATCTCTGAATTTTCCCTGGTTTATTAACTGCGGCAAATCCTGATTTGTTGAAGCAATCACTCTTACGTTAAGTTGTATACTTTTAGTCCCGCCGACTCGCATTATCTCTTTTTCCTGAAGAACCCTGAGTAATTTGGATTGCAGATGAATAGGCATTTCGCTGATCTCGTCAAGAAGTATGGTGCCGTTATTCGCCATTTCAAACATCCCGAGTTTCTCTTTGTTCTGGGCTCCTGTAAAAGCACCTTTCGCGTAACCGAATAATTCGGATTCTATAAGTGAATCCGGTATTGCAGCACAGTTGACTTTAATGTAAGGAGCATTACTCCTGTCGCTTTTGTTATGAATCTCACGGGCCACTATCTCTTTCCCGGTACCGGTTTCACCGGAAATCAGAATAGTAGCATCTGTTCGAGCAATATAGCTGATCAATTCCTTTAGCTTTAATATCTCTGAATTTTCGCCGATAAAATCCCCGTTATCCCTGCCTTTACTTCTGAAATAATTTAATTCATTCAGGTATTTTTCGCTTTCCCGTTCAACCTTTTCCAGCTTTTCTTTTAGTTTAATGAGTTCCGTCATGTCTCTCAGTACTGTAAGTACCTGTTTAATTTCGCCTTTCTCATCAAAGAAAGGTGTTCCTGATATCAGGACTTTTTTATTACTTATCGATATCGTAGATAATATCGTAACTGTTCTTTTCTGTTCCATTACCATCAACGATATAATTTTCTTTGTATAACCTTTTTCGATTAACGTTCTGATATCCTTACCTAATAGATCTTCCTCTTTTAAACCTGTAATTTCCGTGTATACTTTATTTACTGCTAAAATTTTATGATTTCTATCTGTCAGGCAAATACCATCTGCAATTGCGTCACCGATAGCAAACGCGTCTATTTCTCTATCTTTATATAGTTTTAATTCATTAATTTCATTACACTGCCTTTTAACTAATTCGCTATATGCTTTTAATATATTAAATGTGCATTCGTCAGTCTCAATGGTACCAATTTCAGACACACTATTAACTTCTTTTTTTAATAACTCATCTATTTTGTGTATTTTGTTATTCAAAATTACCCCATTTATAAATTATTCCCGAATGTCAGTTTTATTTAATTTAATAATTGTCTGGTAAATGATTATGGTATATCTGACTAAAACAATTCAATTTTGTATTATTTGTCAATTAAATAATCAAATCATATGTTATTGATAAAATCTCAATAATTATAGATATAAAAAATTCATAAATAAACCATTGATTAGAATCCCAAGACCCGGTTTTCGCAAACAGGCTAATTCATGATTTTAACCATTTTGAGCCTTTATCCCAGTTAAAAAAAATTCCAATTTTCCCAAAAAAAATTCAAAAATACGCCTCATATATGCCAAAAACCCACTAAAAGTGTAAGGTGAAATCGTATATATAAATAGAGGGATAATTGTTCTTAAAATACTTTTTTCAGTTTATTAGAGCAATCATCCTGTAAGGTATTTACGTATATAAGTTTGGAGAGGGGAAGAAACTTTTAACACGCTTTAAAAACGTCCCTGGAACAAGAAGAGCTTAAAAAAAATTTAATAATTCCTCATCCTTGCCTGCACAGAGTGCTCCCCCTTTTTGATAAGGGGGAGTCCGGCCGCAGGCCGGGAGGGGGTTTTATAGGAGGATAACAATGGCAACAGCAACACCCAACATCTTAATAAACTCGATCAGCGGACGATTAGGCAACGTGGTCTTTTACACAAGACGCCGCGCCGTAAACGGCACACTGCGTCAGTGTGTCCGAACCTACGTGATCCCGCGCAATCCCGACACAGAAGCCCAGCACGCAGTGCGCCGCAGCTTCGGCGATGCCGTACGTTCCTGGCAGGCCATGTCTCCTGACGAAAAATATACCTACATCCGCAAAGCCCGTCATCTCAACATGAGCGGATATAATTTTTATATATCGAAATATTTAAAACAAGTAATGCAGACATTTGATCATACTCCAGTAGACGAACAGAAGTCAAAAGTATCTTTTTTTCCCTGGAACCTGGAACTTCCAACCCTGAACTTGCATCCGGTCCATGAGCTTGTCGAAGGGTTCCCCTCCGTTTCAGCTTCGTATATAAAGGCTTCCGGCCTGAACGCAGTTGAATTGCAGGCAAAATTGCGTCCCGGATGACAAAAATAATTCGTAGTGCAGCTAAAAAATAAATTTTAATTGACTTAATCATACAATAAATTTAGGTATATCATACAACTTTAAAATATGGAAATCAGTTTCAGTATATTGAAATAAAAATGATCTTAAATGAAAACTAAGAATTTAGAAAATACATATAAAAAACAGGAAAAAAGATCTTCCTCGCCTGCTGTGGAACAGGCAGGGAGGATTTTGTTCTGCCTTGCAAAAAGCACTTCAATGCAGATGGGCCTGATGGAGATAGCCGGGGAAGTCGGAGTAAGCGGAAGCAAGGCTTACGGTATTCTTGAAGCCCTGCAGCAGTCAGGCCTTGTAAAAAGAGGCAGTGACGGCAAGGGCTATTCACTCGCACAGGGGGTTGTTACGCTTTCGCGCAAGTTTCTCGACGACCTGGTCCCGTCTAAGCTCGCAGAGTACGTTCTTGAAAAGCTTACCAGGGATACTGACAGGACTTCTGTATTTGGTGTTATTATGGATGATATTGTAACAATAGCCGCCAAACACAACAGGGAAGGCAATATGATAACAATCGGAATCCCGGTCGGCCGCATAATGCCCCTGACCCAGGGCGCGCACGGGAAGGCCATCGTGGCATTCCTTCCTGAAGAAGAACGGGAGATCATTCTTGCGAATGACAAACTGAATTTTCACGGGAACCCTGACAAACTCGACAGGCGCCGGCTGATAAAAGAGCTTGAACAGTGCAGGAAAGACGGCTTTGCCTGCGACATGGAAGAATCCGTTGAAGGGATTAATATTGTGGCAGCGCCTGTTATTAGTCCCGCGGGTATGCCTATAGGGTTTGTTGGGATCTTCGATCTGAGCTCGGCAAAGCGCGCAAGGGAATTAGGCCCGGTAGTAGCAGAAGCAGGCAGGTCTCTGTCGCGGAAGCTTGGGGCCGATATAGATTGATCTGGAAGAATAGTTTGATTCAGAATGAATAAAGACAACACAGTGAATGATAGCATGTGTCCGGTGTTGTAGTTATATATTTTTGTGATTTCATTCTGCAGCCAGGATGCCCGGCTTAAAGAAGGGAGATGATAAGGAAAAATAATAAAAAAGTCATCAATAAATTACCGGTTATTTTTAGCTTCATATTTAAAAATCATACAAGGAGATTTTTGTAAAATGAGCGAGTCAAAATACGGAAAATATTTTATTGAGTACGACCCAACCCTCTGGCCCAATGAACGAAGGCCGGTCATGGCCCGGATGGAAGAAAGCGTAATGCCTGGAAGCTTTTTTTACCTCATCCACTGGGTACCGCCGGGATTCGGCGATATATTCCCCAAAGAACCCCTGACAGGCCATCCTCCACACATACATAAATACGCAGAACTCCTGTTCCACATAGGAACAAATCCCGATGATCCCATGGACCTCGGAGCCGAAGTTGAAATGTACATGGGGCCTGAGCTTGAAAGGCATGTATTTAACAGAACAACATGCATCTGGATACCGCCGAATTTTATTCATTCTCCATGGAAACCCGTTAAAATAGACAGGCCGTGGATATTTATCGAAGTAAACCAGGGGCCGGAACATACTGAAAAGTCTTACAGACAGCTCTTGCCTAAAGAGGTAAGGGAAAAAATGGACTGGAAGAATATGTGGCACGATGAAGGTTACGAAATTTAAAGGCTGATTTCATACAGCCGCATAATGGTCGTTGTATCAAGACAAATCATCGGAGGTTATAATGCCTTATAAGATTAATATCAAGAAATGTCTTAAGTGTGGTCTCTGTATCAGCAACTGCCCTGAAAACGCCATTGTTGCTGATGATAAAGTTACTGAGAGCGACGGACTGATCCTTTATACCACAAGGATCGATCTGGATAAATGTACCGAATGCGGTACATGCGTGTCTTATGAATGGTGGTGCCCGGCGCAGGCAATATTCCAGGAGTAATTACTACAGGGTAATTACTATAAGTAAAATAATTCTCTTTTAATCCGGAAGATTTGCGAAGAATCAAAGCTTACTGATCACAGCATCCGTAAAAGTGCTGTGATCAGAAAACATCGGGAGCTGCGAACCAAGCTATGATATGCTCCCGGCAATTTCTTAATGAGGAAAAAGAAAATGAATTTAACTTTGTTTTTTCAACTAATGATGAACGGATTAATGAGCGGTGGTATGTATGCCCTTGTAGCCTCCGGGTTAACCCTGACCCTTGGAGTGATCAAGATATTTAATTTTGCCCAGGGTCAGTTTTATATGCTGGGGGCATTTGTCACTTTTGCGGCAGTAG
>CAZVYR010000140.1:6644-9475 GCA_964631555.1 uncultured Leptospirales bacterium | reverse complement strand
CAAAGGAATTATTTCATGAATTGTCGGTGTTCCTCGGCATAGGTATCTCCGGTTTAATATCAATCTTCAATCCTGAAGCTGTTATACTCGGCGGCGGATTATCAGCAGCGCACAGATTGATAATTCCTGTTGTAAAAGAAGTTGTTCAGGAAAGAGTCCAGGAAGGTATAAAAGAGAATGTCAAATATCTTGTAATTAAAGATAATGAAAAAACACCGGCTCTCGGAGCGGCAAAAGTAGCTATGGATTCGGTCAATTTAAAAAAATAAAACTTGACTGTAAAAATATAATATATGACATAATAATTCTTATTACAATATAGTATTGAGGCATTTTATGAACAGCTACGATAGATATTACAACTGCATCGTAAGGTCTGTAGATCATATATTTAAGAACTTTTTCAGCGATGACGCTATTGAAGAGGTTTATAAAAGTCAATTATCCCAAAAGAATGCCAAGGTATCAGTAGAGATCGAAGGTTCCTTAACCGGCGAAATTATACTGCATATCCCGAATACGACACTGAATCTTTTAATAAAAAAAATGATACCGAATGTAAAAGCCAACTCCCGTTCCTTCCAGAAACATTACGCTGACGTTGCCGGAGAACTCGCGAACATGATTACAGGCACTTTTGCCAACCAGCTTCAGTTCGTTGAAAAAGATATACGCTTGTCCCCACCTGAATTCGATAATGACCCCATAACAATCAAGACACTTTATGAAAATATAAATATATCTTTCGATTCCAGCTTTGGCGGCTTTGACGTCGATCTCTATTACAAAGAGAAGGATTGATATACTTAATCTTTATAAGCTGTCTCAAAATCCGATTCCCTAAAAACGGTACTATCGGTGTACGGTGAATCAGGAATATAATTTTAATTTCCGAGGACTGTCCGAGTTCTTCCAAATATTTGTTCGAGTTCCGCAGGAAATTAAAATTATATTCCTGATTCACACGGCAATGACTGAATTTGAATTATTATTAAAATAAAATATCAAAATTTTTAGACAGCTTATAACTTATCAATAGTAAAAATCTAAACATATATAGAGTAAAGTTAATATAAATACAAGACCGAGGTATTTAAAATGGCAATGAAGTCTCTGGATATTGTTTTGATCATTACCTATTTTATTATCAGTTTCCTGATCGCGTTATATTTCAGAAAAAGAGCGGGCAAAAGCACGGAAGAGTTCTTTCTTTCAGGAAGAAAGCTTCCTTGGTGGATTGCGGGGACAGGCATGGTTGCAACAACTTTCTCGGCGGACACTCCCCTGGCAGTAACAGAGCTAGTTGCCCAGAACGGCATCTCCGGGAACTGGCTGTGGTGGAATATGGTGGCAGGCAGCATATTCACTGTGTTCTTTTTTGCCAAGCTCTGGAGAAGAGCCAATATACTGACTGATGTTGAATTTATTGAGATACGGTATTCGGGAAAGCCTGCTGCTTTTTTAAGAGGCTTCAAGGCAATATACCTCGGTATCTTTATGAACTGCATAATAATGGGATGGGTGAATGTGGCCCTTGCAGAAATAATAAAGAATATATTCGGCCTTAGCCAGGGATTTGTTATTGCTGCAGTAGTGATCTGCATGCTGATAGTCGGCTTTTATTCTGCATTGTCCGGGCTATGGGGAATTGTGATTACAGACGTCTTTCAGTTCATTATGGCTATGGCCGGCTGTATTGTCCTCGCGATAGTTATAATAAATCTTCCGCAGATAGGTGGAATAACCGGCCTTAAAAGAGCGCTTCCTGAGCAGGTTTTCCACTTCCTTCCTTCACTGAATTTCGGTGCTAAACAAATAGCCGGAGGAGTGATCGCATTATCTTTCAGCGCTTTTCTGGCGCATATATTCGTGCAATGGTGGGCTTCATGGTACCCGGGTGCGGAGCCGGGCGGCGGCGGGTACGTTGCGCAGAGAATGATGTCTGCAAAGGACGAAAGGAATTCTCTTCTCTCGACCCTCTGGTTCTCGATAGCTCATTATGCGCTAAGGCCGTGGCCATGGATCATCGTTGCTCTGTGCTCCCTTGTATTGTATCCAGACCTTGCTCCTGAAGCAAAAAAGACCGGCTACATCCTGGCGATGAAAGATTATCTTCCATCAGGGCTTCTCGGGCTGCTTGTTGCCGCGTTTCTCGCTGCATATATGTCGACAATCTCAACTCATTTGAACTGGGGCAGCTCTTATATTATGAATGATCTTTACAGGCGATTCATTAAACAGAATGCAACAGAAAAACAATATGTTGTTATTTCCAAGATTATCACCCTGCTTCTTGTGGTTATTTCGAGCCTTCTTATTCTGGTAATAAATTCGATTTCAGGGGCGTGGGCTTTTATTATAGAATGCGGCGCGGGCCTAGGGCTTGTTCTTATTCTGAGATGGTACTGGTGGAGGCTCAATGCCTGGTCCGAGATCATTGCCATGATCGCTCCGTTTATCGGTTATTCCATAACCAGGTTTATTCTTAAAATAAACTTCCCGGAAAGCCTGTTCGTGATCGTGTTGTTTACAACAGTATGCTGGGTAACTGCTACTTTCCTGACAAAGCCGACTGATAAGAACAAACTCATCGAGTTCTATAAAAGAGTGCTGCCCGGAGGCGGCGGATGGAAAAAAATCGCGCCACCAAACGTCATTAACAACTCTGAAAAATTATCGTCTTTATTCGTTAACTGGATAATCGGGATTGCTTTGATATATACTGCTCTTTTTGGCATTGGAAAAATAATCTTTAAAGAATATACTGCCGGTTTTATTTTGCTGATATTAGCTATATCATTATTTGTTATTATAAGTATAAGATTAAAGAA
>CAZVYR010000140.1:5424-6544 GCA_964631555.1 uncultured Leptospirales bacterium | reverse complement strand
ATCGCGGCTTCTTCTATATACGGAAGGTCGGATATATAATCGAATACTTTTATAAAATCAGGAACCTGCAAAGCATAAACCCCGTATGTTAGTCCTGACTTTAAATTCCCTGGAGTATCGAGAGCAATGATCTTGCCGGCAATGATAAGAGCTATACGGTCGCAATGTTCAGCCTCATCCATAAAATGAGTAGTGACGAAGATCGTCTTTCCCTGGCGTGAAAACTCATAGATCATCTCCCAGAAATTCCTTCGCATTATAGGGTCAACGCCGGAAGTCGGTTCATCAAGAAACAGTATTGAGGGATCATGAAGTATGGCGGCCCCAAGTGCCAGCCTCTGCTTCACGCCCCCGGGAAGGTTCTTGACGACGAAGTTCTCTCTCTTACCGATTTCCGCCATTTCCATAGCGATTTTAATTCTTTGCCTGAGCTTTTTCCCCTGCAGCCCGTATATACTGCCGAAGAATTCAAGATTTTCGAGAACAGTCAGGTCATTATAAAGAGAAAATTTCTGAGACATATATCCTATGACATTCTTGATGTTTTCCTGTTCAGTCATAATGTTATAACCTGATACTGTGCCTGACCCGGAAGTTGGTGACAGTATCCCGCACAGCATACGTATTGTCGTACTTTTACCCGCGCCGTTAGGACCGAGGAACCCGAATATTTCGCCGCTTTTTACTGAAAA
The DNA here is from genome assembly GCA_964631555.1 of uncultured Leptospirales bacterium. Taxonomy (GTDB): domain Bacteria; phylum Spirochaetota; class UBA4802; order UBA4802; family JAFGDQ01; genus CAZVYR01. The sequence goes on along the minus strand of CAZVYR010000140.1, from coordinate 5,852 downwards.
AGTTATATCATCGACCGCGATAAAATTATCAAATCTTTTTGTCAGGTTAGTTACGCTTACTGAATAATCCATCATTCCATTCTCCTCGAAAATCTTCTTACACTTAGGGTCAATAAAACAATACCAAGTACAAGCAGCACTAAAATCTGCGGCCAGAGAACGGAAATTCCAATTCCTTTTAAAAAGATTCCCCTGATTATTGTAATAAAATACCTGAGAGGATTTATATAAGTTATAATTTGTATTGCAGTCGGCATGGCATATATAGGAAACACAAACCCGGAAAATAACATAGCCGGCATAAAATACAGGAATGTCGAAAGCATAGCCTGCTGCTGCGTTCGCGAAATTGTTGAAATGTAAAGTCCCACTGAAAGACTAGATATTATATAGATCAGGCCTGCAAACAGAAGAAAAAGAAAGCTTCC
>CAZVYR010000140.1:0-5324 GCA_964631555.1 uncultured Leptospirales bacterium | reverse complement strand
AAAAAATTCCTGCTTGCAAGTTCAGGATTAAAGAAAGCCCTTTCCTGAACATCTATCGTTTCTTTTATTATAGTTCCTGCGGACTCCCTGTTTAGAACAAGCATCCGTATTCTGTCCGTGAAATATTCAAGTGAAAAATCATTAGTGATCTGATTGACATAAGAAGTTATTACTGAAGACCTGTTTGAGTCGGTACCATCCAGTATTAATTGAATATCCGCGTGTTTGCCAGACTTTATATTTTTTGAAAAATCGACTCCTATATGTAAAAATAAATCAATTTCTCCCTTATCCAGCAGCCTTTCGACTTCATTTTCAGATAATAAATAGCTATGGTATAAAAAATACCGGCTTGATACGAACCTTCTGATAAAATCCCTGCTTTCAGATGATTTATCCTCATCAAGGACCGCCATTTTTATTTGGTTAACATCCGTATTAACGGCATAACCAAGTAAAAAAAGCATTATCAACGGCTGCATGAACACCATTATGGTCATTCGTTTATCTCGAAAAACCTGCTTAAATTCCTTTATAAGAAGACTTTTTAAAATATTTTTACGCAGATTGATTTTCATATAAATAATCCATATCAATTTTCAGGTAAGTGCAATTTAATTTTTTTTATACTTACTGATATTACCAGCACCGCAAATAAAAATAGAAATACAATTTGCATCCATAATAAAGATGAGCTTACACCTTTTAAAACAATACCTTTGATAATCGTTATCAAATACCTTGCGGGAATAAGATATGTAATTCCCTGAATTAATAACGGCATATTTTGTATCGGGAAAATGAAACCGGATAAAATCATAGTCGGCAGATAGGTTACCACCATTGCCACAGTAACAGATAAAACCTGGGTTCGGGTTGCGGAAGAAATCATAATCCCAAGGCTGGTCGTGCCTATAAGAAACAGAACGGACAGAAGATAAAGTTCCGTAAAGCTACCTCTAAGAGGCACTTTAAAAACGAAATATCCCAGGCATATCATAATAATCACATCAAATAAACCGATAAACAGGAAGGGCACAAGCTTACCAAATACAAGTTCAAATCCGCGCAAAGGAGTAGTGATCAGAGTTTCCATTGTACCCCTTTCCCACTCTCTTGATATTGTAAGAGCTGCTATCAACGCAGATATCGTGGCGAGAATTATTACTATCAGGCCGGGTACGATAAAATTCTTACTTAGAAGTTCAGGATTATACCAGATTCTGCTCTTTACTTCCACCGGGACCTTTGTCTCGAATATCCCGATTCTTTTTAGTTCTTTCATTTTAAGATCAATATTATAATTACCCACAATTGCTTCAATATAACCCATCGCTACTGTTGCTGATGTGGAATCTGATCCGTCGGCAAGAAGCTGAATGCCGGTTTTTTTCCCGGACTTAAACCTTTTCTCGAAGTCTGGAGGAATTACAATTGCAAGTTTGATATCTTCCGAATTAATCAGTTTATCGATTTCTTTATATCCGGATACATAAGCATATATTCGGAGATAATCGGTATGTGCAAACTCTTCGATAAATTTCCTGGATGTCGATGTCCTGTCCTGATCGTACACCGCCATACTTACATTTTTCACATCGACAGTAAGAGCGTAACCGAATAATAAAGTATAGACTACAGGTAAAAATATTGAAAGAGTAAGACTTCGCTTGTCCCTGCGGATTTGCAGCCATTCCTTTTCAGCTATAGCCAATATTCTTATAAAGGATTTCCTGATTTTCACTGAACTCCTCCCTTGGATATAATTTCAATAAAGCAATTTTCCAAAGTCGGGGTTGTCTTTAAAATGGACTTTGCGTTAATCCCGTTTTTAATAAGAAGACGGTTTATTTCTTTCTTTGCCTTTTCATGATCATCTGTAAACAGCTTTATCGCGTTACCTTCCCTTATAATGTTTCCATACTTTTCGTTAGTCCTGAGTATTTTTTCGACTTCCCAAACATCAGTTGAAATAACTTCAAGCAGTGAGTCTTTTACAGTGCTTTTAATCTCGGATGGTGTGCCAAGAGTCAGAAGTCTGCCGCTGTACATCAGCGCTACGCGTGTACACCGTTCGGCTTCATCAAGATATGGAGTGCTTACAATAATGGTAACTCCTTCGGTCAGCAGATCATAAAGTATTTTCCAGAATTCACGGCGGGATACAGGGTCAACCCCGTTCGTAGGTTCATCAAGAAGAATTATATCCGGGCTATGAATAAGGCTGCAGGCCAGACCGAGTTTTTGTTTCATCCCGCCTGATAAATTTCCGGCGAGCCTGTTTTTAAATGGCCCGAGACGGCTGAAATCATAAAGTTTGATTACTCTTTCGGCAATTCCTTTTTTTTTAACACCGAAAAGCCTGCCGAAAAAAAATAGATTTTCCTCAACAGTCAGGTCTTCATATAGTCCGAATCTCTGCGGCATATATGCCAGGTTTTCTTTTATTCTAAAAGTATTTTCATGTACATTTACATCGTTGATAGTGATGCTTCCTTTATCCGGATACAGAATACCTGAGATCAGCCTAAGAAGAGTACTTTTACCTGCTCCGTCAGGTCCAACGATACCGAATATCTCGCCTTTATTTACTGTGAATGTAAGATCAGAGAGTGCGGAAATCCCGCCGAAGTTCTTTGTTATGTTATTTACACTTATCACTTTATTTCTCTTCTGTGATTATGATCTCGGCATCAGCAGGCATTCCCGGTTTTAAACTCATATCCGGATTTTCGATAGCTATTTTAACGGCAAAGACAAGCTTTACTCTTTCTTCTTTTGTCTGTATTGTTTTAGGAGTAAATTCTGCTTTATTGGATATGGCCGTTACTTTGCCTTCAAATTTTCTGTCAGGGAATGAGTCAACGCTTATATAGGCTTTCTGCCCAAGCTTGACAAAGCCGAGTTTACGCTCGTTTACATATACATAGATCCATGGTTTTGTCAGGTCGGCTAATGTAAGAACAGAAGTACCTGGAAAAGCTATTTCGCCGACTTCCAGGTTGGTATCAAGAACAGTACCGCTGATTGGGGAGTAAATAACGGCATTCTCTATTGTAGCTGATATTTGTTCATAACCTGCTTTGGCAATGCTGTAGGCAGTCTCTGCATTATCGTATGCCTGTTTTGAAACCGAACCGGATTTATATAATTTACTGGTTCTGCCCAGGTTTTTTTCCGCATTAACGAGACTGGCATAAGCGCTTATTTTTTGCGCGTTTAATTCATCATAATCAAGCTTTACTATAAGTTCCCCCTTCTTTACATCGCTTCCTTCCGGTTTGGGAAGCTCCGCGACTCTACCTGAGATTTTAGAGCTGATCTCTATTTCTGTTACTTCAATGGTTCCTGATCCCTCAATTTTATCGCTGTTCTCTCCAAGGTTCCTTATTACTTCAAAATATAATGTTGCTGAAATTAGTGCTACTATTACGATTCCTATAGGAATTATTTTTTTGTTCTTCATTAGTTTATTTCCTCCATTATAACTCTTTCATCTTCTATACCGATCTCTTTTTTAAGTTCAGCAAGCGATACATAATAATCATACACTGCATTGATATAACCGGTGCGGGCATTTGTAAGTGAGAGCTCAGCAGAAAGAAGGTCCGAATTCTTTATTACGCCGGCTTTGTAACTCTCTTTCGCGATCCTTAAGCCCTCTTCGGCAGTTATTACATTTTCCTTCTGGGATTTTATTGTCAGGTATGATGTATTCAGTTTTGAATAATTTGATCGGATTGAGATCCCTATCAATCTTTTAAGTTTCAGTAATGCCTCTTCAGCTTCTTTTAGTTTTAAATTCTCTTCTCTCTCCTGGGCGCGTGTAGGATCCGTCGGCAGGATAGAACCCCATCTGTAAGTGGCTGCCACAAGCACCTGCCAGGTGTTCTGCCATTGATCAGTCCCTGTGATGCCTGAAAGATCCAGTCCCATCCCCGGAGGTGCTCCTGTGTCGACGGGGTTTGGGAGGTATTGCGTTTTACCATAATAACCTCCAACGGAAAACGTCGGCCAGAGGTAGTATGAGCTGTTGATGTTCCTGGAATGTTCTGTAATCTTCCGACTGGTTTCAAGCTGGATGATCTCCGGACGATTCCTGAGAGCAACAGCAGTAAGGTTTTCCAGTTTACTCTTCTTATCTCCGGCAGGCTCTTTATAAGATTCTTCTTTGAGAACTGCGTCATCCGGTATATATTTCAATTCATCAAACCCAAGATTGTAATTAAATAAATCCAAAGCAATATTATAGTCATTTTTGGCGCTTAAGTACAGGGGCTCCTGGCTTTTGAGCTGAACCTGAGCCTGTAACAGTTCGAATTTTGGGACGGTGCCTGTCCTGTACATGTTTTCAACATCTTTGAGATTGCTTTTTAATACTGTCAATGATTCCTGCCTGAGATTTATTATCTCTGTAGCCAGCAGGACTTTAAAATAACTTTCTATAACGGAATACTCGATTGCTGCTTCGGTTTTGCGGGTTTCTTCGCGGGCTGCTGTTAAAGACTCTTTGGCGAGCTTCAGGGAATTATAAAAAATACCGGGATTTAAGCCGAACTTCAGTTGAACAAACTTAATATCGTTTTCACCGTTTGAAAGGCTCATAAAACCGTTCTCTGCTTTCTGTCTTAACACGGATACTTCGGACTCTAGAATTGGCATCAATTGTCCCCAGGCTGCATTGACTTTCTCTTTCGCTTCTTTCTCCTGATATGATGCTATTTTATAATCCTGGTTGTTTATAAGTGCGATCTTTACTGCTTTATCGATTGATATCTTTTCTGATATAACCTCGCTTTGCCGGGCATGGACGCTCTTGAGCGGCCATAAACCAACACAGGTTAAAAAAATAAAAATAATTATTATTGAAAACGTTTTTCTTTTCATTCATTGCCCTCCTTTAGTATAAGGCCGTATTTTAGAATGCCGATTAAATTTTCTTTATATTCCTTTAAATAATTTCCGCTAAAGATTTTGGCATGAAGGTCCGTCCCTTTAAGTGCGATTTTTATCATATTGAAAAACACTACACTACCGATTATCTGAAACAGGGTATAATGAGGATTTACCTGGCGTATTGTTTTGTTTTGAATCTGATCTATGAGAACGCCGGCCATTATGGAGGTAAGAGGACTTATGAGTTTCGGGAATACTATCTTTCTGAAATATTTTCCTCCGCTTGCTATTTCACCTATTATAATTCTAATCAAAGCAGGATCAACTTTATTGATATATTCCATATATTGGGAAAGGATTGAAAATAGCTGATCTATGCCGCCCATCTCATCAGGTAAAAGGTCTTTTACAAAATTGTATATATCACC
>CAZVYR010000139.1:0-9569 GCA_964631555.1 uncultured Leptospirales bacterium | reverse complement strand
ATAGCCCTTGCTTCAATCATCAGAAGAAGTTTAAAGGACTGAAATAATGAATTATTGCTTTTCTTTTCTTCGTTCAATAAAACATCAAAAATGTTCAGCCCAAGATATACTGAAGGAATTTCATCCAGCTCAGGTCCTGTCCCAACATGTGAAAGGACAGTTGTTTCGCTTGAAATATGATACAAGGTAGGACTGCCGGACCTTTCTTTTATCAGTACAAATCTTCTATTGTACAAATTTTTATAGTCACCTTCAATGATCGCCCGGTGGATAAAGGTAGCCGCTGAAACAAGCCGTGTTCCAAGCCTGACATCACTTAGCAGTCTGTTGCTTAGATTATCATTTCCTGCCGAAACTCTGTCTATCATCCTGTTTTTAATTAAAGTGAAATCCGGCACAAGGTTCAAAGGCGTTTCCCCTGACTTCAGCCTGGAAAGTATAACCGGATCAGGAATAAAATAATAAAATCTGCCTTCTTTAAAAGCAGTTGCAATTTCTTCCCTGACAATATGATCGAGAAGCAACTGCTCATCCTTCAGCCTATAGCGTGAAAGACTTCCTAATGTTGATGATGAATCCTTCAATTGGGGTCCTCTCTATGGATGAATTACTCAGGTATATTTTTCCGGATTTTAAAACTTTGAAAAAAATATAATTGCACATTTTTATGAAGTCAATATAAAAAGCTATACCCTTATTTTAGACTATCCTGATAAAGTAATCTATAAAAAAATCTGACATTTAAAAAATTATACACGGAGCAAAAAAATGAGCTTTAAATATATAACAAAACTCCCGTCAGTGGAAGAAATTCTTGAGGAAATCCCCATGGATGCGTCCCTTAAGGAAATCAAAAAACAGAAAGATATGGAAATCGCGGAGATATTGAAAGGAAATAATAACAAATTTCTGATCATCATCGGACCCTGCTCTGCTCACAATGAAGACGCGGTATGCGAATACGTTTCAAGGCTCGCCCGGCTTCAGGAGAAAGTAAAAGGCAGTATCGTTCTGATGCCTAGAATATATACCAACAAGCCCAGAACCACTGGTACAGGATACAAGGGCATGCTTCATCAGCCCGACCATCATGAAAGCCCTGATATGGCGAAGGGCCTGAGAGCGATTCGAAAAATGCACATAAGGTCACTGGCCGAATCGCATCTGCCTGCGGCCGACGAGATGCTGTACCCCGAAAACTACACCTACCTCGCCGATATCCTGTCGTACGTGGCCGTGGGTGCAAGGTCAGTGGAAAACCAGCAGCACAGGCTGTGTGTAAGCGGCGTAGACGTGCCTGTCGGCATGAAGAATCCCACCTCCGGTGACCTGACTGTAATGCTGAATTCGGTATTAGCTGCCCAGAGTCCTCATCCATTCGCATACAACGGATGGGAAGTGGAAACAAACGGCAATGAACTCGCTCACGCTATACTCAGAGGAGCCATGGATCATTACGGTAACCACATCCCGAACTACCATTACGAAAACCTGGTTATCCTTGCGGATATGTACAAAGAGCGCGAACTGAAAAACCCCGCGATAATTATCGATACCAATCATTCCAATTCCGGAAAAAGATACATGGAGCAGCCGAGGATATCAAACGAGGTCATGCAGAGCCGCAGGCAGTCGAAAAAACTGGAAAAGATCGTAAAGGGACTGATGATAGAAAGCTATTTATTTGAAGGCAGCCAGGATATTACAGGAAATGAATACGGTAAATCAATTACCGACCCGTGCCTCGGATGGGAAGAGTCTGAGAAACTGGTCCTCGATATAGCGGAACAATCAGGTTAAATAATTTATAATAAATAATAATAAATTATATTTAATGATGGACACCGGGAATAAAATTTAATATATTATTATGATATAATTTCTTATAAAAAATAACTTATACACAGTTATACTTTTAATTTTGATAAACTATACCGGAAATGGTGAGAAGTCATGGCAACAGCATTAACAAGCCCAGTGCTAAAAGCAATTCATGGAAGAATAGGCAACCTGGTATTCTATTACAGGAACGGGAAGCAGTGCGTGCGGATACACGTCATCCCCCGCAATCCTGACACTGAATTCCAGCGAATAGTGCGCCGCGCATTCGGCAATGCCGTCCGGTCATGGCAGACAATGAGCGGCACAGAGAGAAGTGCGTTCAATAAAAAAGCACGCTATCTGAATATGAGCGGTTACAACCTCTATATTTCCGGGTACATGAAGAAAAACATATCCGCTGTTTATAACGGGAAAATCAGCAGTTCAAAATCATTCAACGGGCTCCCTGCTGAATCTTCTAATTCATTCCCCTCCGTTTCAGAACCGTATATAAAAGCATTAAGGGGAAATAACACTCCAACGCGTCAAAAAGTACGCCCGGGATAATAAAAAAAGATACAGACCGTTAAAATAATTGATTTTTCTCAAAAAAGCTGCATTATCAATAATGTTTCCCGGAAAAAATATGCAGTTATATTAAAAATAATGCATCACAAATATTCAGTAAGTAAAATCATTGGACAAGCCATGCCTGAAAAAAAACTGCTCGGCGAAAAAATACAGCTCCTTCGCAATGCCAGCCTCTTTTCAAAACTCAGGGAGGCAGAGCTGGAAATTGTAGCAGCATACAGCGATTATTATACCTTTAAAAAAGGAGATATCATTTTCAGAGAAGGAAGCAGCGCCGAAGAGCTGTACATTATCAAATCCGGGGAAGTTCTCATAAGCAGGGAAAAAGAAAATAACGAAAGTATTGATGTCGCGAGATTCATATCCAATGAATATTTCGGAGAACTAAACCTGCTCATACATAATCCCAGGACAGCGACCGCTATCGCAGAAAAAGATACCACGCTCCTTACCTTTCCTGTAAAAGGATTAGATTTCCGGGAAGTTTTGGAAAAGCATCCCGAAATATCTGCAAGAATACTGCATAAATTTCTCGCAACAATCGCGAGCAGGATCCGCAATACCAATAAACTCATTTCCGAAAGAACCCCGTGGATACGGGATCTGAGAAGACAGCTTTTCAGCGATAAACTCACAGGACTGTACAACAGATCTTTCATAGAAGAAGACTTTGCAGTCCTGCTGCCCCGCTACGGAGCAACAACCAGCCTTTTCATGATAAAACCGGACAACTTCAAAGAAATAAATGATAATTTCGGGCATGATGCCGGGGATACGGTTTTACGGCTTATTGCTATTTTTTTTCAATCAATACTGCGTGAGGACGACATAGCCGTAAGATACAGGGGAGATGAGTTTGCTGCCATACTTCCCAATACATCCGCTGAAGAAGCCTATAAAATAGCAGAAGACCTCAGATCAGCCATAGGAGATATGGATATAAGCAATGCCACCAACGGGGAGCTCCGCAATATCACAATCAGCATAGGACTCTCGGTTTACCCTGATCATGCTGCCAACAGCATAATGCTCGCAGACAGGGCACATGAAAAAATGTTCGAAGCAAGAGAGAAAGGAGGGAACAGAATACTAAGCGCGTAAAGAATCCTGAGAATCACTTTCCTGTCTCCGCTTTAATACAGAAAATAAATACGCCCGCTTAGTTTTAATAAACGAACACAGCAGACTCTGATATTTAATACATAAATAAAAACACTTTTTACAAATGACGATTTTCAGAACAATATTACTTATAAAACCATTATAATGAAAAGCATAAATACATTTTTACGGGACGTTGAACTATTTTCACTGCTCTCCGATGAAGAGATCGGAAGGATCACTAAATCGCTTCATACCATAGCCATTGACGAAGGTCACACCCTTTTCAATGAAGGGGATGAAGGCAGTGAACTGTTCATAGTTATGACCGGTAAGGTCGCGAGTTACGTTGTGCTTACGAACGGCAACAAGCGCGATATTGCCGAATTTTCACCAGGCGACTTTTTCGGGGAAATGTCTATATTCGAAAACACCGAAAGATCGGCCACATGCTACACAAAAGAAAAGACCACGCTGTTAAGCCTCAGGGAAAGAGATCTCTTTGAACTCATTCTTTACAGCCCCGAACTGGCAGTGAAAATAATGTACAAGATGCTTAACATAACCACCGAACGCCTTCTTGACAGGAATGAATTCCTGTCAGATATGGTCCAATGGGGCGAAGAAGCCCGTAAAAGAGCAATCACGGATGAGCTGACAGGTATTTATAACAGGCGTTTCTTTGACGACGCGCTCGAAGACTCCTTCATAAGATCAAAGAACAGCGGCAGGCCTCTTACCCTTGTTATGATAGATATAGACAATTTCAGGGAATTCAGTGAAAATTATAAACAGAACCAGGTAAACAAGATAATTCTTGAAGTGGTAGAGACTTTTAAAAAAATACTCAGGGGAAAGGATATTATATCCAGGTACGGCGGTGATGAATTCACAGTCATAATGCCTGAAACGGATATTGAAAGCGCGTCGGAATTAGCCTCTTCCATCTGCAGAGCAGTTCACAACATACCGCTGCCTGAAATATTCGACAGCAATATCCCCCAGCTAACAGTCAGCATGGGCGTAGCATCTTTCCCGCTGAATGCCGGGGACATAATTACCCTGAAAACAAAGGCAGACAAAGCTCTTTACAAAGCAAAGATCGAAGGAAGGAACAGGGCAGTACTGGCCGAATAACCCCAGCTCTTCCGCGGTTCAGTTAACATATTTCACCTTCCCGATCACTGTTATCTTTATCCTCAGGTTCTTTATTGTAAAGGAGGTAAACCTGTCAGGCCTGAGCTTCATCAGATCAAAATCTATTATAGTACCGTTCAAAGTATCAGGATGTATCTTTACCTCAACATGAGAAGTAGTCGGGATACGGCCCACACCATTGCAAACATGACAGTACCTGTCTTCACCATAACAGACGCGGCAGTTCATCCTTGAAGGCAGTTCAACAAAAGCCACCGCCCCTTTTGCCGCTTCCTTGGGCGTAATAAAAATCTCAATGTCCTGCCCGAACCTGTGCAGTCTCTCCTTTCTCCTTATCTTTTTATTCAGAAGCTTTGTAGTCACAAGGTCCTTAAGTGATATGGAATACTTAATGCGGTTTTTAGGAAGATATACATAACCTTCGGAACTAAACCTGTTTTTACTTAACAGCCTCCTGGTATAATCCTGTCTCAGGTTATCGTCAATTAAAAGCTTGTAACCCTTGATAATAAGATCTACTTTTTTCCTGTCTTCATCAGTGTCAGTACCGGCAATATCCGGATGATATACTTTGATCAGGTTGCAAAACGCGGAACGTATCAGCTTCTTCCCGGCTTTATACGGGATATTCAATACCTCGTAAAAATCTATTATATTGCCCTTTTCATCACAATAAGGCTTGTTCATTAAAATATCCTGTGCTTGTATATATGCGGAATAGATGCTATCAGAGGGTATTAAAATTATCGGGATTTTGTTTCCCGTCTTTTCCGGGTAAATCAGCCTTCTTTCCACTTAACATTTAATCATAAATCTGATAAAAAAATCAAGTTTAAATTACTTAAAACAATCGACAAATTCACTTTATGTAAACCTTCTGTTAGACCTTCCCAGCTATATTCACTCGATTGCGAGTATTTCCGCATGAATAATATCCCCGGTCTCAGGCTGCTTCTCGCTCTTAAAATAAACGATCCAGTCAATATCAGGCGCCTCACCATAAGTCCTGCCGTAATAGCAGGAACCATCCCCGGAAATACCGTCAACCATAACATCAAAATATTTGCCTGTTCTTGAATCATTCTTTTTTTTGTTAATCGTGCTCTGCAGTTCCATTATGGAAGAGGCCCTTTTCTCTTTTAATTTCACCGTCACCTGGCCTTTCATTTCCGCGGCTTTAGTTCCCTCTTCCTGTGAATAAGTAAAAACCCCGAGCCTGTCGAACCCGGTTCTTTTCACAAAATCACATAGCTCCCTGAAATCTTCCTCTGTCTCACCAGGGAAACCCACAATAAGGGATGTCCTGAGCACAAGGCCCGGAACAGCGCGTCTCAGATTAAGAATAATATCTTCAATATCCCTTCCCGAGGTTCTCCTTCCCATTGCCTTAAGTATACTGTCGCTTATATGCTGCACAGGAATATCAAGATATTTGCAGAGCTTTTTATTCGTTTGGAGCTCACTTACAAGCTCGTCATCGATCTCGTCAGGATAACAATAGAGAAGCCTTATCCATTCAATTCCTTTGATCGCGCTTAATTCTTTTATCAGACTTACAAGACTCTTTTTATGATACAGGTCAATGCCGTAACGCGTTGTATCCTGTGAAATAAGGATTATCTCTTTCTTGCCCTGGCCTGCTAACCACTCCGCTTCTTTTATTATATCAGGTATGCTCCTGCTCCTGTACCTGCCCCGTATTGAAGGAATAACGCAGTATGTACAGCGGTTGTCGCATCCCTCAGATATCTTAATATACGCGTATCCATTTTCGTTGCTGAGCAGCCTCTCGTTTTCCAGATATGCTGTATTATTGCACGCTGGGTATATCTCAGTCTTCCCTGAAGAATAAGCCGCGTTTATTGCATCGACTATCCTGTCAAACCCGCCGGTGCCCAGAAAAACATCAACCTCAGGAATAGCTTTGGCCAGTTCATCTCTATAACGCTCAACAAGACAACCGGCAGCAATAAGCATTTCGCATTTATCCTTCTTACATTCAGCCATCTCAAGAATAGTGTCAACAGACTCCTTCTTTGCTGACTCAATAAAGCCGCATGTATTCACGATCAAAATATCCGCGTCCTCCTTATTATTCGTGATCTCAAACGAAGACCTGTTAAGGAGTCCGAGCATAATCTCGCTGTCTACAAGATTCTTTGGACAACCAAGTGAAATAAGTCCGATTTTCTTTTTCAAATCCCGATCCCTGTATTGCTTAAAATATATTTAATTTTTTATCCTGAAAGACTCTCATCCGGATAATATTATAATCTGATCCCCTCCGTTTCAGATTCGTTTCCTCTCCGTTTCGAAACTTCTTTTCCTCCCTTCCAAACCTGTATCTGAACTTTAGTCTTTTTTATATACACATAGTTAAGAGATTTTTTTCAAATAAGTCGCGCGCGCCATACTGACGTATATCATAAATCTTAGGAAATCCTTTGAAAACTGCGTCATTTGACCGTTTGCCGGTCTCCCGAAAACGCTCATTTTTTTCCCGGAAAATACTCTAAGATTATAAATATTTCTTTCTAAACAATAAAAGATTCATGGGAAAATTTTATCAATAAATATTTCCCGATATTTTTTATTATAAAATCATTCTTTCCAGGCAAATATCCGGGGAAAAGTATAAATTTTTAATAAAAAAATTATATGATTTTTAAAACAAATTGCTTTTCTAATTAAATATCTTTAAATTTGTTCATTAATCCTGCAATTGCTGGTATAATATTATCTGTCAGCATTTATTTACAGGATTAAATTATCTTTTGAAATAAAAACACTTGTGTATAACTCGAATAACAACTTACAATAATGAAATTATTTCAGAAAAACGATCAAAACACAGCTCTTCTTGTAATTATTTTCCTGTTGTTTGCTTTTGGTATTACAATTACCGGCTATCTATATTACAGGAACTATGAAAAAAAATACATGTCAAAGGTTGAGCAGCAGCTCAATATTATCGCGAATCTAAAAAAAAGCGAGCTTGAACAATACAGAAAAGAGCGACTCGCTGACGGAAATATCTTTAATAAAAATGAGGCATTCGCGTCCCTGGTTAAACACTATTTCAATCAAAACAATACGGAAGCAGAAAGAGAAATATCTTCCTGGCTTAACAAATACCATTCCCATTATCAATATGACACTATCATGCTCCTGGACACGCGAGCCCGTATCCGGGTAATAGTTCCTAACAATAGCAGAACCCACTGTTCTGTCCTGTTGAAACAGGCTAAGGAATTTATGCATTCCCGCAAGGTGGTTTTCATGGATTTCCACAAAGACTCACATGCCGGGCTTCCGGGTGAACTGCATAATAATAAAATCCATTTATCCATCATAGTCCCCATAATAGATGAAGCCGAGAACAATGTTTTAGGCCTTCTGGTCATGTGGATTGACCCTGCAAAATATTTATATCCTTTTATCAGCCGCTGGCCGGCAGTCAGTGAAACAGGTGAAACATTGCTTGTACGTAGTGAAGGAAAAAATGTGCTATTCCTTAACGAATTAAAATTCCGCAAGAATGCTGCCCTTAATCTCAGATTCCCGGCAGATAAACCTGACCTGCCTGCGAGCATGGCAGTCCGTGGGCGAAGGGGCATTGTGGAAGGCCGGGATTATCGCAATATACCTGTGCTGGCTTCTTTACAGCAAATATCCGGGTCACCCTGGTATATTATAGCCCGAATTGATAAATCCGAAGTGTATGCGCCGCTAAGAGAACGGATATGGCTGACACTTGCCATAGGACTCGCCCTGTTATTTGGCCTGGCAGCAGGTACAGGATTTATTTGGCGGAGCCAGAAACTTCTTTTTTTCAAAGAAAAATACGCGACTGAACTGGAACGAAACTGGCTCCATGACCTTATCGCCAGAAGTCTTAACGAAGTCTATGTCTTTGATCCCGAATCACTGAGATTCATATTCGCGAATAATGGTGCTATCCTGAATATCGGTTACAGCATGAAAGAACTGATGCAATTGACTCCTGTCGATCTGAAACCGGAATTCACCGAAGAAACATTTCGCGACATCATCAGGCCGCTTCTTTCAGGAAAAGGCGGGGTATATGTTTTTGAGACAATTCACATGCGCAAAGACGCCACAAAATATCCTGTCGAAGTACATCTTCAGCTTGTTGAAACCGGAGGCAACAAAGTATTTCTAGCCGTAATAAATGACATAACAGATCGAAAGCTTGCGGAAGAAGCTCTTAGAGAAAGCGAGCAGCAGTTCAGACTTCTTGTAGAAAATGCTCCTGATGCCATATTCATAAGGACAGGTATGCAAATCGTCTATATTAATAACACGGGCCTTTCTCTCTTCGGAGCAGACTCCATGGACCAGCTTATCGGCACCAATGTAATGGACCGTTTCCATCCTTCATACCAAAAAAGTATATATCAACGGATAATAAGTATAAATGAACAAAAAATCAAACAACCTATAGCAGAACAAATATATCTGCGCCTGGACGGCAGCCAGATTCCGGTTGAGGTTTCAGCAGTACCAATTATATTTAAAGGAAAAGACAGTTCTCTTGTATTTGTGCGGGATATCACTGAACGCAAGCAGAACCAGGAAGCCCTTCATAAGAATGAAGAGAGACTTCGCCTGTCTCTGCAGTCAGCAAAACAAGGCCTCTTCGATCTGAACCTCCATACCGGAGAGATCATAACCAATGATGAATACGCAATAATGCTTGACTATGATCCTTCCACCTTCGTTGAAACATTTATAAACTGGGCAAACCGCCTGCATCCTGATGACAAGCAGAAGACAAAACAGGCTTATTCAAATTACCTGAAAAATAAAATCCCTGATTACCGGATTGAATTCAGATTAAAAACCAGGAGCGGGAAATGGATATGGATAATGTCCGT
>CAZVYR010000138.1:0-9599 GCA_964631555.1 uncultured Leptospirales bacterium | reverse complement strand
GGCCTATCGCGCATATCTTATCTATCTTTTTTTTATTATTGCACGGAACAACGATTCTGCCTTCAGACACGCCCTGACGGATGAACTCAGGGCTAAGCGCCTCGGCAGCAGCAGCTCTGGATATATTTTCAGTAATGTTTCCCTGCTCCGCATGTTTTTTTAGAGTCATAATATTTTCTCCGGGAATAAAAATCTACAGCGCCTTAAGCATATCTTCCGCGGCTTTCTTTCCTGACAACAGCATACCTCCGAAAATGGGGCCCATCCTGTGTCCCCCGTAAACCGCGTTCGCAGCCATCCCGCTCACGAAAAGCCCGGGATATATTTCTTTAGTATTCTCCACTGTCTGAAGCTCGCCTTTGTTCGCTTCCATCGGCTTCTCGCCGACAATGCCTCCTGCAGGAGTATTTAGCTTTACTCCCATCTTTCTGACAAGGATCTCGGCAATATTTGCCGGATGGCCTGTAGCATCGAGCACGAACCTTGAATGAAGGGTCAGGGGGTCAATATGCCATTTCAGAGTTTCCACAGCACCCCAGTTGATAACCAGGCCGGCGACCTTGTCGTTCTTAATAACCACATCTTCGACAGCTATTAAATTAAATATCTTCAGTCCTTCAATCATGGATTTATGTATAAGTGTGGATGCAACGAAAACCGAATCAAGCGTATAATAACCGGGCTCGAACTCCTTAGGCTCCAAGCCGAACTCTTTGAGGATGTCCATGCACTCGTCCTGAACCACGATCTCGTTGAACATCATACCGCCTCCCCATATACCGCCGCCGATGGAAAGCTTTCGTTCAAACAAGGCAGCTTTTTTACCTGCCTTCGCGAGATAATAACCGGCCACCAGCCCTGACGGGCCTCCGCCTACAATGGCAACATCTATTTCAAGAGCATTAGTGAGTTTTTGCAAATAGGTGTTTATTATACCTTTGCTGATAGTTACTTCATTGAGCATATTTGCCTCCAATAATTATTATTATCAGAGGAAGGTATCAACATAAAAAACAAAAGCCGTCACCCTGCAGGCAACGGCATGATTATAAGATCGTTCTTTTGATGTCCTCCCTTCGCCGGTATTACCCGGATCAGGTTCAAAGGGTATGATCTCAGGCATGTTGATGCCACCCCTGCGATTGTTTATAATGTTAATTTATAAAAATATACCCGGTTTGTAAAGCAAAAAAAAGATCAAGGATATCCGGATAAAGCGGAATTATTCTCTTCCCCTCCGTTTCCGCTCCGTTCCAAAGTCGTTTCCCCTCCGTCTTGGATTCGTTCTATAGTCGTTAAAAACAAGTCCGATGTTCCAGGTTCCAGGTTAAAAGTCACTGTATATATAATGATCCGTATTATCCCGGACTTTGACCCTGGAACTTGAAACATCTATTTCCCGGTTATCTGCTCAACACTGACAATACTACCGAATTTTGCTTTTAATGCTTCCAGGCCCTTCTTCTGTTCCTCATAGATCTCGAACAGACGATCCGGAATATTCCCCTCTTTTCTGTACGCCTCTTCCTGCAGGTCAATGCGTGCGATAATATTGTCTGTATAAAACGCGAACTGCTTGTCATACAGATCCTTCTTATACTCCTTTCCGATACTGCTGAAGAGCATTTTCAGGTCTTCATATTTCGGGATCAGTCCGACAGGGGTTTCTATAGCCTCAATTTCCCTGTTTGCCAGTTTTTCAAGCCAGCCGAGCCAGACTTTCACGTCTTTCTTTTCTCCCAGAAGCCCTGAACCTTGTCCCCCCCGCGAACTGTGCGTTAAGAAATAATTCAAACCTGCAATGACAGGTTTATTCTTAAGCTTTTTGGAATTGAAAAAGATAAACTGGGCCTTCATATAATCCGCAAGAGGGCCTGCTATAAACGGCTCATTGGCCCACGGCTGACGTCTTACACCCTTGGCTCCTACTTCAGTCGCAGTTGCAGCAGAAAGAATAGACGCACCTATAACAACTCCCTGATCCGGGTTCTTTGCCACCCATACCGGGGGCATTGTATCGCTGTCCCGGCCGCTGTAGGTAATAACCTTAATTTCAACTCCCCTGGGATCCTCAGCAGCTTCTTCATTGTAATTATCAATCGCACTGTTCTTGAGAGTACATCGCGAATTCGGATGTGATATGGGAACAGGTTTGCCGTCCTCATCAGTTTTCCCTTCCTGCCATTCGCCCTGAAAATTAAATCCTTTCTTCGGCGGCTCTTCCCCGTTGCCGACCCACTGAGGCACGCCGTTATCGTCTATCAGCACATTGGACCATATTACCTCCGTTCCTTCTTCCCTGAGGCATTTCATCAGAATAGGATCACCCTCGCGGTTGACATCCTCAACGATCCCGAAAATACCGTTCTCAGGATTGATAGCGCGCAGCGTCCCGTCATCCGCTATCCATAACTGCGCTAAATCGTCGCCGATAAAGTCGGTTCCCACCATTGCGGTCGTTGTCTTGCCGCATCCCGAAGGAGCCGCGCCTGCAAAGAAAGTCTTTCTTCCTTTGGCGTCAGACAAACCTGTTATAAACATGTGCTCCGAAAGTTCCTGCTCAATATGATAATAAGTGGCAAGGTCTGCAGCGAACCTGTGATTTCCTTTTTTAAGAAGCAGCGTGTTCCCCGCATAAGTACAGAACATGGAAAAAGTCGTAAGCCAGCTCCTGTCCATAAACACCCTGGCATTCGGAAGGTCTTCTGTCCTGTTTGGTCCTTCACTGTGAACATTGGTAAGAATAATACCCTTCCTTGCTGCTTCTTCATCGAACCTGTCGTAGACATTCCTGTAAAGCAGATTCCCGGAGTGCATAACATAAGTAGATGTGGTAATCTCAAGCGCCGGGATAGACGCGCGAGCCCCGACAGGCCCCCTGCTGAAAAAACCAATAAGCAGTACTTTGCCCCGGCCTATACCAATAAAATGTTCTTTTATATAATTATATGCTTCATTTCGTAATATCTTTTTCGCCAGAACACTGGTATCCTCTCCTTCATTAACAATATAAAAAGTTCTGTCTATAATACGGGCCTGCTCTTTGGGAAGATCAAAATGAATAGTATGCCCTTTCATAGACAAAGATTTCTCTTCTCCCTTCTCAAGGCTCATTGTCCTCACTTTTTGCAGATCAGCCTCCGAACCGGTATTCACAAATACGGAATCCGGCCCGATTACTGAAATTGCATTAGCGATCTTGAGAAGGGCTTCTTCATTTTTTATCCTGCTCATCTTTCCCGAATTTTCAGTGTCACATTTCTTTTCAAATATCTTTTTAGCGTCATTGATGTTCTTAATACCTCCGAGATCCGAAAGTATATCAACACCCTTTTTCATTTCCAGCATATAAACCTCCTGGTAATTATTAAATGGTCCGTGCAAACCCCGGTATTATACAGCACCCACCGCCATTTCCGGCATCAGTGAGCTATTTTATTTCAGGGAATTACCGAATGTACATAATACCACCCGGCACAAGAGCTAATATAATACGCCCTGGAATAAATAGTCATCCGAACATTAAAAATTCAGAGAAACTAGTATTTTTGCACAACAATCGATTAAAAATCCTGAAGAAAGTCAATAGTATTTCATTCACCCGTTAAATAATTATATCCCGTACTTTACAGATTTTCGCGTTAAAAAAACATTGACAAAAGACGCAAGTGATTATGTTTATAAACCTTCATTATTGATATAAATATAAATTCATTATTATATTTGATTTAAACTGCTTTTTGCAATTAACAACTGGCCGGATATTATTTAATTTTTCATTTTACCGGAATAACATAATCAATAATACTAAAAATAATAGATTCCTGCTACTTTTCTTTTAAAAGCAAGGATATGCCCGTTGATTTATTTTTAAATTAACCTGTCCGGCCTTAAGTGAATAAAAACGGAAACGAACACTATTATAGATTCAACAAAGTAAGCCAGTTTATATTAACAATAATTCAAACGAGGAACTAATGGACTATTCAAAAACAATCAACCTGCCTGCGACCAAGTTTCCCATGAAAGCCAATCTTTCGCAAAGGGAACCTGAAATGCTGAAAAACTGGTACAAGCAAAATATTTACGACGTAATACAGAAATCCAGGAAAGACGAGGAGTTATTCATACTGCACGACGGTCCTCCTTATGCCAACGGCAACATACATGCCGGCACTGCCATGAATAAAATACTGAAGGATATCATAGTAAAGCATAAGACAATGACCGGCTTCAAAGCTCCCTATATTCCCGGATGGGACTGCCACGGACTTCCTATTGAACTTCACGTTATGAGAGAGATAAAGGAAAACAAGGGGGATACTGACGTAGTTTCAATCCGTAAAAAATGCAGAAAATATGCTGAGAGATTCATTAAAATTCAGATGGAAGAATTCAAAAGGCTGGGCGTATTCGGCGACTTCGAAAATCCTTACCTGACAATGTCCGCGGGATATGAAGCGAAAATCCTTGAGATACTTGGAGAGATATATAAAAAGGGATTCATATTCAGGAGCAAGAAACCGATCTACTGGTGTCCCACATGCGAGACCGCGCTCGCGGAAGCTGAAGTGGAATACGAAGATCATTCTTCCCCCTCTATATACGTTAAGTTTAAAGTGGATCCCGAAACTGCAAATATAGAAGGAGTCGGCAAAGACAATCTTTATGTTGTAATATGGACAACAACCCCCTGGACTCTACCGGCAAACCTTGCTGTGGCTTTTCATCCTGATTTTCCGTACTCTGTATATAAATTCGGAAGCGAATATTACATACTGGCCGACGGTTTAGCGGAAGCCATGTCAGGCATTACAGGGATTGCCAAAGGCGAACGCACGCCGTTAACCACAGACCAGATCAAAAATCTCAGGGTATACCATCCCTTCATAGACCGCGAGTCAAAAGTAATATTCGGGAATCATGTTACCCTTGAACAGGGCACTGGCATCGTCCACACAGCTCCCGGACACGGAAACGAAGACTATGTAATAGGACTCGAATACGGACTTGAGCCGTATTCGCCGGTTGACGACCAGGGCAGATTCACAGGGGAATTCCCGGATATGGAAGGCATGAATGTCTTTGACGCCAACCCGGCTGTCATTGGATTGTTAAAGGAAAAGGGCGCGCTGATCTTTACGAATAATATAACTCACTCCTATCCTCACTGCTGGCGCTGTAAAAACCCGCTTATTTTCAGGGCTACTGAACAATGGTTCCTCAAGATCGACCATAACAACATGAGGGAAACCGGGCTAAAGGCCGTAGATAATACCAAGTGGGTACCTTCATGGGGAGAGACCAGGTTCAGAAGCATGGTTGAAGGCAGACCGGACTGGTGCATATCCCGCCAGAGATCATGGGGTGTGCCGATCCCGTCATTCACGTGTAAAAAATGCGGAAAGAACCTGATGACCGCGGACACGATCCTGCATTTCTCTAAACTGTCGCTTAAGAAAAGCATAGATGCGTGGTACACGGATGATATTAAGGATCTGATCCCCCAGGGAACAAAATGCGACTGCGGCGGAGATGAATTTGTAAAGGAATTCGATATTCTCGATGTATGGTTCGATTCCGGAGTATCCCACTTTGCGGTACTTGATGAGCGGGAAGGCCTTCGTTGGCCCGCAGACATATACCTTGAAGGAAGCGACCAGCACAGGGGATGGTTTCAGTCATCGCTATGGCCTGCCCTCGCGTTAAGAGGAAGAGCCCCGTATGATACAGTAATCACTCACGGATTCATACTTGACGAGAAAGGCGCTGCCATGAGCAAGTCGGCAGGCAATACAATATCCCCCCTGGAACTGATAAACAAATTCGGCGGGGATATTTTGAGACTCTGGGTTGCGAGTGAAGACTACAAGAATGACGTCAAGATCGGGTTTGATCTTTTACAGCAGGTATCGGATTCTTACAGGAAAATAAGGAATACTTTCAAATTTCTGATCGGGAATCTTTCAGACTTTACTGAAAAAGACCGGGTTGAATACGACTCACTGGCTGATATTGACAAATGGCTGCTCCATAGTCTTTACAGGCTTTCTGGCCAGGTAATGAAAGCTTACGATAATTTCGATTTTCATCTTGTATACAGAAGGCTGCTCAACTTCTGCGCTGTGGAACTATCTTCAATATACTTCGATATATCAAAGGATATTCTCTATATTGAAGCAAAAGATTCCGTTAAAAGAAGATCTAACCAGACAGTATTGAAAGAAATATACGAGACATTGCTGAGATTGATCGCTCCAGTGCTTTCATTTACAGCAGAAGAGCTATGGAAATTCGGTGAGAATGCAGGTTCAGTTCACACAGAAAAATATTATAAACTGGATCCGAAATACGACAATCCGGCTATTGAAGAAAAAATGAATTCCGTTGTGGAAGTCAAGAAGGACACCCTGAAAGCAATAGAACTTAAGAGAGCGGAAAAAGTGATCGGTACTTCACTGGAAGCAAAGCTGGTTCTTTATATCAAGGATGACAAGACCAAATCCTGGTTAAAGGAACTGGGCAACGATATTAAGACTATTTTCCAGGTAGCGGAAGTGGATATCGCGGACGAGAAAGCAGGAGATCTCGAAGAATATAACAGCTCATTCATTAAAGTTGAAAAATCAGGCGGTAAAAAGTGCGTAAGATGCTGGAACTATACTGATGATATAGGCAGCAACAGTGCTCATCCGGAACTATGTGCCAGATGTACCGGGATTGTAAAGGATATGCATTTACAGGACTGATATCCGATAATCGATAATAAAACATACAAAAAACGGGGAAATATGAAAAAATACATATATGCTGCAGTCATATTTATTTCTTCTTTAGCGCTGGACATAATTACAAAATACCTGGTTGTCGTAAATATAACAGAACATGAAAGGGTAAATGTCATCGGCAGCTTTGTTCAGCTTACTCTTCTCTATAACAGGGGCGGGCTCTTCGGTATTCTTCAGGGATACCAGAATCTTTTTCTCGTTATTTCCGTTATCGTACTCTTGCTTATTGTCTTGTTTTTTATTTATGAGAAAAATAAAACTTTTGTATTCTGCACATCCATGGCATTTATAACAGCCGGGGCAATCGGTAATATACTGGACAGGATAACCGGAAGAAAAGGTGTTGTAGATTTTATTTTTATAGGTAATGACGATGTTTTCAGATGGCCGGCATTTAACGTGGCAGACGCAGTGATCGTGGCCGGAGCGTTGTTATTATTCTATGTCTTTCTTAAAGAGGAAAGGAAAAGAAAAGCAAATGAAAAGAATAAATCCTGACAGTAATTGCGGCTGTATTGATATTTACAGGAACTAAGCTTTAAGGTTTCGGATTTCGAACATAACCAGGAAGAAACTAGGGCGTCCTAACCTTAAAACTTAGTTTCTGAAAATATCAAATTAAAAAATAACTAACGTTTATATTTACAAAGTATGTTTATATATATAAATCGTCAAGGTTTTTAATTATATTTTTTTTGTTTTTTTTAATTTTTTCTTTGTTGTTTGTTCATAATTTGAACGATTTATATTTGAAATATTTGCTGCTTTCTTGTGTTTAACAAATGTTGTGAATAGAAATAAGCCCACGGTTGAAGGGTTTGTTGACAAAGTATAATTGTCTGCATTTGTGCCCTCACCCCTAACCCCTCTCCCCGTAGTAATATCAATTTGCTAATAACTTCTGTGCACGTGGAGAGGGGAAACAAACATAAAAAACGGCGAGGGTATGAACAGACAAAGACAAACAACAAAGATATACTTTGTCAACAATCCCTGAAACCGTGGGCTAACCGGCTGCTGTTTATTGATTTTCAATGAAAGAGGAATTCTAATATGAAGGTCAGTAGAGAGTCCGGATATAGCTGAGGGACCGGCTTATTGATATACGTCTAAAATGCTTACAGTGCCTTCCGCTATCCTGTTTCCATCCGGGCCTGTTGCTTCAACTGTGAAGTCTCCTTCATCATAGAAATGGAGATTGGTTTTGGCAACAGTATCTTCGGGGTTCACTTCCAGGGATACTGAATCGACCTTTTCGGCTTTGTATTTTCCTTTGCTGTAAATGTTTATGGTTATCTTCTGGGCTCCGAAAGGTGAGCCGGGTTTGATAAGCACTGTAATTTCCCCGGTTGAGAATTTCTCTCCGCAGTTAACTCCTTGGCCTTCAGGGGACACGCCTTCGCAGAACTCTATTGTTTTTGCGGCTTTGCAGCCTGCAAGAAGTGATATGGACAGAAGTAATATTATTGCTCTTTTCATTTTGCCTTCCCGTAATTATGCTGAAGTATGTCATGGATATGGATAACACCTGTGATCTTCTTGCTGCTGCCGAGCACCGGCAGCATGGTGATCCTGTTATCCTCCATCATTATAAGCGCTTCGCGCGCAAGGGAATCTTCCTGAATCCATACAGGGTTCTCTTTGGCGACTTCCACTGCTGTCCTGGAAAGGAAATCCCCGTTCTTTTCTATGAGCCTCTTTATATCACCGTCGCTTATTATTCCCCTGAGGTGGCCTTTGCTGCCGAGCACAAGAACAGCCCCGAAATTGGTGCTTACCATTATCTTTATAACATCCCTCATATTGGTCTGTCTCTGGACAAGAGGAAGGTTGTCCTTTGTCATAAGGTCCGATACTCTGAGCAGGATCTGGCCGAGCTTGCCCTGGGGATGGAACTGCAGGAAGTCTTCCTCCTTCACGCCCTTTGCCTTCATGAGGGCGGCGGCAAGCGCGTCTCCAAGGGCAAGCGTTGTTGTTGTGCTCGCCATTGGCGCGAGATTGAGGGGACAGCCTTCCCTGTCTATTCTGTAGTTGAGCAGTACGTCCGATTCCTTTGCCAGGCTGGATTCTTCTTTGGATGTGACCGCGATTATCCTGGTTTTCATCATCTTGAGATGAGGGATGAGCTCTATGATCTCGCGGGTTTCGCCGGAGTGCGAGACAGCGATCACTGCGTCGTTCTTTTTAATAAGACCGAGGTCGCCGTGCATTGCGTCAGAGGGATGCATGAACACTGCCTGCGTGCCTGTTGATGTAAGCGTGGCTGCTATCTTTTTGCAGATTATGCCCGACTTGCCCATGCCCGTGATTATCACCCTGCCCCTGCACCTGAGGATGATCTCAACAGCAGCAGAGAAATTATTGTCCAGCATTCCGGACAGGGTTTTAATCGAGTCTGCTTCAATATTCAGCACTTCCTTTGCGACATCGAGATAATTTATTTTGATATTGTTTTTAGCTTTCATAAGAGCGAACCCTGAACTTCCTCCTTATCGTCTATTTCGCCTGTGTCTTCTTTTACTTTTATCTTTTTCTTTTTGACTTTCTTCACGCCTGCTGTTCCGCCTTTCTGAAGTATTTCAATCTTCTTTTCGGCTTCTTCAAGCTTTTCGCGGCAGAATTTTTTAAGCTCGGTTCCCCTCTCGAAGCGGGCTATTGAATCATCGAGATTGAGACTGCCTTCCTCAAGCCCGCGGGCTATATCCTCCAGTTCTTTTAATGCTTCTTCAAATGTCATTTTATCAATAGGTTTATTTTTTGCTTCCAAAGCGTGCCTCTTTGTTTACTGAATTTACTGTTCCTGAAACCGAA
>CAZVYR010000137.1:2837-9619 GCA_964631555.1 uncultured Leptospirales bacterium | reverse complement strand
ATAAAGAAACCATACAAGAATACATAGAGAATAAAAATATTGAATTCAATAATTAAAATACTTCATCTCGAAGATGATCCGAATGACGCTGAACTTGTCAGGTCACATCTCGAAGCGGAAGGTTTTATCTGCGAGATAACCAGGGTTGATACCAGGGATCAGTATACTTATCTGCTTAAGCATAATGAATTTGATCTGATACTCGCTGATTTCTCTCTTCCTGCATTTGACGGATTATCCGCGCTGACTCTTGCTAAAAAAATATGCCCCAATATCCCGTTTATCCTGCTTTCGGGTATGCTGGGAGAGGAACTGGCCATAGACAGCATGAAAGCCGGTGCGACTGATTACGTTCTCAAGCAAAGATTATCCAGGCTCCTGCCCTCAATTAAGAGAGCGCTGCGTGAAGCTGAAGATCGGGAACAAAGGTTAATAGCTGAAGAAGCATTGAGAGAAAGTGAAAAGAAATACATAACTCTTGTGGACAATATAGATATTGGAGTAGCTCTTATCAACCCGGATATGGAACTGGTGGCTCTTAATCCTCAAATAAAAAAATGGTTCCCTTCAATCGATAAAGCCGATAGGACAAAAAAACCGACATGTTTTTATACCCTGAATATTCCTCCGAAGGACGAAGAATGTCCGGATTGCCCTGTAGTTAAAACTTACTCCGATGGGCAACGCCATGAATTAATCAGGGAAACTCAAATAGCAAATGCTGTTAAATATTTTAGAGTTATCTCAACACCGATTAAAGATTCCGCCGGAAATGTTATAAATGTAATAAAAATGATGGAAGACGTCACCGAAAAACTAAAATCCGAAAGAGATAGAAAGAGACTTGAGGAACAGCTCCAGCAGGCCCAGAAGATGGAAGCTATCGGTACACTTGCAGGAGGCATAGCACACGATTTAAACAATATTCTTTCCCCTATTATGGCATATACGGAAATGACTTTAATGGATTTACCCGCCGAAAGTCCGCTCTATTTAAACCTGAAAAAAGTATATAAAGCCAGCGAAAGAGCCAGAGACCTTATAAAGCAAATCCTCTCATTCAGCCGTCAGAAACAAAGAGAAAAAAAACCTATAATTGTCAGCATAATTATAAATGAAGTATTAAAACTGCTCAGACCTTCAATTCCTTCAAACATCGAAATAAATCAAAATATTGAGGCAAAATCAGATATGATCCTGGCAGATCCAACTCAGATACATCAGATAATTTTAAATCTTTGTACCAATGCGTCGTATGCAATGAAGGAAAAAGGAGGAAAACTGACAATTAGTTTAAAGTCGGAATACCTCGACTCAAGAGCAGTCAAAAATTTCAGCAATTTAACCTCAGGTTATTATGTTAAATTGACAGTAAGCGATACAGGGACAGGAATGAATGATGATATAAAAAAACGTATATTCGAACCTTATTTCACGACAAAAAATCCCGGAGAAGGTACAGGAATGGGATTGGCTGTAATACACGGTATTATCACAAACCTGAACGGAGATATTACTGTCGAAAGCCGGCCCGGCAATGGATCAACTTTCAATGTTTATTTCCCTAAGATCAGTGCGGATTTATCATCAAAAGCAGAGCAGCTTGAGGAGCTTATGAAAGGAAATGAGCATATATTATTTGTCGATGATGAAAAGATAATTGTTGAAGTAGTGCAGACATTCCTGGAAAATCTCGGCTATAAGGTTACTGCTGAAATAAACAGTACACATTGCCTCGAAACATTTACCGGGAATCCTGATAATTTTGAACTGGTTATTACCGATATGGCTATGCCCGATCTGACCGGGAAAGACCTTGCCGTTAAAATACTGGCAATTCGTCCGGACATACCTATTATTCTTTGCACAGGTTACAGTGATATTATTGATGAAAGTAAAGCCAGGGAAATAGGCATTAAAGCATTCATTATGAAACCGTTTATCATGCATGAGATGGCGAATACCATCTATAATATATTGCATAATAAATAATAAAGGATACCGTAGTAATTCCCTTTTCATTTTTTCACTTTAGCTTCCGGTCTGTTCCGAATTCAATCGGCCGTTTATCGCATCCCCTCCGTTTCCTCTCCGTTTCCCCTCCGTTTCACAATCGTGACAATACCGTTATTCCACTTAAAATTCGTCTTTATTTAAACCTGCAACCCGGAACTTTCTTTGCCAGGGGGGTGAGGTCTCGTTGTCCATCAAACCTTTTATATTTATACATGTTTCGAAACTTGTCGTCCTGATTTTACAAATCAGGACGTATTTTTTATTTTTTTTTTGCGAAATTCACTCGGATAAAGACCTGTTTCTTTTATAAAGACATTATTAAACGCAGATTTAGAGTTAAAACCGGCTTCAAAAGTTATCTCAAGAACCGGTTTCCTTTGATTCATGATATTAAAAATAATTTTTTATGCATTTCATAGCAATAACTTTCAAGTATAAATACCAGGAAAAATGATTGTTACGTCAATATAATTTTACAGGAAACAGGATCTCCTGTTCCGGGAAACAAAGGGCAAGCTATAAATGAATAGGCTGGCAGTACTATTATCAGAAGCCAATAACAAAATGATACCTGGCTGCCTACAAAATCCGTTTGAACGCAACCGCTTTCAGTGCTGCATAGATTTCCATATCTTTTCTTAAATTCAGCTCATCAACAGCTTCTTTAACAATCTCCGCAATAATGTTTTTGCCGTTATAGTCCAGTTTCACTCCTATCCTTGATCCGCTCTGAAAGATATTCTCAACACGGCATTTTAATAAATTTCTCGCGCTTATAGCTTCCGGATGCCGCTTAAAAAGGATAATATCCGTGGATAAAACCTGGAACAGTGATTCATCAGCCCGGTTCCCGTCAGAGTCAGAAACAAGCAGATCGTCGTCTCCCCACTTGTACTCATACAGGCCGTTGATCTTTTTCGGATTATTAAGCTTCAACAGGTTAACATATCCGCTTTCATGTTTCATATGCCCAATTGCAAGTTCTTCCGCTGTAATCTTTTCAGCCACACCGCCGTTTGCAATGGAAAGAATATGATCAGTCATTATCCTCATTTCAAGAATGGAATGAGAAATAAAAACATACGGGATTTTAAACATCTCGCAGGTCTTTTTTAAAAAAGGAATGATCTGGAATTTTAACTCATCATCCAGGCCTGACAGAGGTTCATCCATAATAAGCAGGCTGGGATTGGAAAGCACAGCCCTCCCTATAGCAACGCGCTGTTTCTCACCGCCTGACAGATTTTCTACTCCCCTTTTCAGCAGATTCCCAAGCTGAAGAACATCAATTATTTTCTCCAGGGCAATCCTGCGGTTAACAGGTGTACAGCGTTTAAACCCGTAAAGAAGATTATTTTTAACCGAAAGATGAGGAAAAAGATGCGGATGCTGAAAGACTATGCCTATCCTTCTGTTCTCGGAGGGTACGTTTATATGCCGACTGCTGTCATAGAGCGTCTCTCCGTTAAGACTTACATAACCGCTGTCCGGATGCTCCAGCCCGGCCAGAAGGTTTACCAGCGTTGACTTTCCGCTCCCGGACGGCCCGAATATCCCGGTTCTCTGCTCCACTGCCGAATAATCAATATCCAAAGAAAACGATTTAAATTCTTTTTTAAGATTAAAAGATAATTTCATGTCAGTCAGACCTCGTTACGCGCCTTGAAAGCCATTCATGAAAAAGAAGCACTACTACTGATATGCTGATCGAAACCATGCACAATGCTAAAGCCATCGCATCCCCGCTTGGAGAGCTGACGTAATCATAAATGGCAAGAGGAATCGTCTGCGTGACACCCGGTATATTTCCCGCAATAATGATCGTAGCACCGAACTCGCCAAGGCCGCGGGCAAACATTAATATAGAACCTGCTATTATTGCGCGTACAGACAGAGGCATTATCACGGTAATGACAGAATCAAACCAGCCCGCACCAAGAGTACGCGATGCCTGAACCAGCCGCTTGTCAATAGTCTCCATTCCTGTCCGGATTGACCTTACCATGAGAGGGAAACCCACAACAGCCGTTGCAATAACCGCTGCCTTCCAGGTGAATATCAGATTTATACCCAGCGGCTGCAGAATAAGTCTGCTTATCCAGCTTTCCCTGCCTAACATGATAAGCAGAATATAACCAATAACCACAGGGGGCAGGGTCAGAGGAAGATTTACAAGCACGTCCAGAATAAACTTCCCGCGAAATTGTCTGAAGGTCATAAGATATGCTATAGTAAACCCGAAAGGAAGTGACAGAAGCGTTGAAGTCATCGCAACCTTTATCGACAGTAATATCGCGGAATAATCCGCAGAAGCAAATTCCGTCATAATAGCCTACTTGATACTGAATCCGTGTTTCACAAGAATTGTCTTCGCTTTATCAGACTGCATAAATTTGAAAAACCCGGTTGCTTCCGCGTTCCTGCTGCCGGCAACAGTCAGAGCCATAGGATATGTAACGCGCGGGTATAATTCCTGGGGAACGACAAATAGAATCTTTACGTTCTTTGCCATTTCTTCAGCATCGGTCTTATACACAAAAGATCCGCTAACTTCGCCCTTATCCGCATAGAGAAGACACGTGCGAACATCCTTTGCCATTACAAGCTTCTTTGCCAGCTGCCCGGCAATCCCGGCCTTTTGAATAGCCTGCATAGCATATTCCCCTGCCGGAACGCTCATCGGACTGCCTATTGAAATTCTCTCCAGCTTTACAACATCCTGTATTCTCTTGACATCCGGATCAGGTTTGCCGACGAAAACAATAAGATTATAAGCCATTATCTTAACGCTTCCGGCATCAATTAGCTTTTTCTCTTTAAGGAATTCCATCCATTTCACATTAGCGGAAAAATACAGATCAGCAGGCGCTCCGCTTTCAATCTGCCTTGCCAAAGCACCCGAACTGGCAAAATTATTTCTGAAATTCACTCCCGGATTTTCTTTTGCATATACATCAGTAAGCTCAGTCATTACATCCTTAAGGCTGGCAGCGACCGAGAGATTAAGATTGCCCGCATAAACAGGTAAAGCTAACAGCATGGCACAAAATAAACCCAAAAACATTTTTATAGTGTTTCTCTTCATAAAAGTGCAATACTCCTTTATTATATCTTCTGAGAAACCAAATTTCATAATATCACATTTTATTGTTTATGTTAGTTTCTACAGGATTTGCCCCCGCCCCCAGGGCGGCACTCCCCCAGTGGGCAGGGTGAATTGCTAACCACTACCATTGTATTATCAGAAACATGATGGAATCCTGTCAAGCATTATTAAAAATAAAAATATATAATAATATTTACATTGGAACACTGATTGCGTCTTAGTTCGGTTCAGTGTCTTTGATGCCGGGCTTTAAAGGTATTGTTTTCGCAATACTCCTGGCAGGTTCTACTATCGGCGGAATATATGTTGCTTTCCCTGTAACGTATTCATTATACAGAAAAGGAGTACGATTAAGCGTAGTTTTTATATATATATCTTTGCTTCAGCAATATACAGGATACCAATGACAATATTTGAAGCCTCGTTGCTGGGCATTAAATTTACTTTAATAAGATTTTTTGTTTCGCTGCCACTAATAATAGGTTCAATACTAATGGCAAGATACCTGGAAAAGAAAGACCATAAGATCAATACTGTATAAAAAAACAGCATATTACTTATTGCACTTTATTCTTGAACTCAGGTTATCATGAATTCTGAATCCATTTGGATAATTTTTCTTTTATTCTTTTCATTCTCTTATCGTCAAGCCTTCCTATTGCTCCTAATAGTATATCGGCATTCACAACAGCAAGCCTCCCGATTCTTATAAGGCTCGATTGCCTTAAACCTGAATCTTTAAAATCCGGATCATCCGGAATTATTATCTCATCGAAACCTGCAATTTCCTGATTGAGTTGGGAGGAAATCATTCAGACAAGCAAATCCTCATATTGTCCCGGTACTTTACAAAGAAC
The DNA here is from genome assembly GCA_964631555.1 of uncultured Leptospirales bacterium. GTDB lineage: Bacteria > Spirochaetota > UBA4802 > UBA4802 > JAFGDQ01 > CAZVYR01. The sequence continues at coordinate 3,640 of CAZVYR010000137.1, read as the reverse complement.
AAGTGCCGGACGAAGTTTTCCTGTATGCTGATCAGTCTGAGGGAAACGAAATAAAACTATCCGGCCTTCAGCAATCACGAAAAAGATTCCTTAATGTCCTCAAGGGAATATAATGACAATTCATCCTCCATCCCGCGCATTGCAGATGATAACGAGAATTCAGACCATTTTTTTTCTTCCGATTTGCTTTTAAGGTACTCGACGAAATCAAGTACCTCAGCCTTTTTTGATTCAGGTAGTTCGTGAATCCCCCGGATGATTTTTTCTTCAAAAGTCATTACGCTTCCTCCGTTAATTATTTATAAATAATTTTCTTAATAGCTGAATCTTCTGGAATAAAATATTACACAATTTTACTAATTATTAACCATATATGATCTCATTCAATCTTTCAACAAGATATTTTGAAATTACTCCATCTTTTATTGCTCATGCGACTGGATTTTAATTCACGTCACAATATATCATTGATTCTAATATTTACAATTATTTTATATGCTTCATACAACCTTTCGACATTATATTCCCACTAGCCCCCCCCAACAAACCCGAAATATATTTGCTTTTTACAGTCAAATCCCCTATCTTTAAACCATGAAAAGCACAACAAAAACCAGCATGAAAAAGAATACCGAAGAAAAGATATATCTAAACCCCGGAGAACTCGTAATCACATCTGCCGGTAAAATAATACGGACAATTCTGGGTTCCTGCGTTTCCATAATCTTTTATAATCCCGAAAAAAAGCTCAGCGCCGTATGCCACGCTCAATTACCTTTCGGGCAGGGCAATCTGTCCTGCAA
>CAZVYR010000137.1:0-2827 GCA_964631555.1 uncultured Leptospirales bacterium | reverse complement strand
AAACAAGCTGCTCCGATCCCTACAGCAAACAAAAAAGCGAAGAATTCAAATATGTCACATGTTCATTTAAATGCATGCTCGACACTTTTTATAATCAAGGCATTTCCGGCAATGAAATTAAAGTCAGCCTGTTCGGCGGTTCCAATATGTTCAAATTAATTAAAGGCATGCCCAAAATCGGTGATATGAACGTTGAAAAAGCAAAGGAGTTGATCAAACAAAATAAGCTGAAAATTATAAATGAAGATACAGGCGGATATTCATCCCGCACATTGACACACTATTCGGATACAGGCATCACCGAATTAAAAAAATCTGAGAACAAACACAGCCAGTGATCATCCGTGCGCATACTATTTCTGTTTAAACCATACCTGATCGTCGCGTATTATAACATATAGTCCTGTTTCACACAAACCGCGGTTCATTCAAAATCCAGCCATTCTAATCATTTCAATCCAAATGAACTCCGTTCATAGTGATCTGCAGTTCAGACATTTTTTTCAAAAAAAAATCAAAACTGCAAAAAAAATTCAAAAAAATCCCTTAAAATACCCCAAAAACGCTAACGCGTTTACGTATATTAATAGTAAGGGAGTAATAATATTTATACCCGGTTAAATTATTGCTCTTCCTGACCTGCACAGATTGCTCCCCCTTTTTGATAAGGGGGAGTCCGGCCGCAGGCCGGGAGGGGGTTACAAAGGAAAAAATCAAATGGCAACAGCAACACCAAATATACTTATTAACTCTATCAGCGGCAAAATGGGCAACGTCGTGTTTTACGTCAGACGCAGCACTCAGTGCGTGCGTATGTATGTAATACCGCGCAATCCCGACACTGAAGCCCAGCGCTTGGTGCGCCGGGCCTTCGGCGATGCAGTGCGCTCGTGGCAGTCGATGTGTCCTGAGGAAAGATATGCTTATATCCGAAAAGCCCGCTATCTCAACATGAGCGGCTATAATCTTTATATCTCGGAATATTTAAAAAGAGTAATGCAGGCAGTTGATCGTACCTCCAAAGACAACCTGAATTCAAATCCTTCTTCTCTGCCCTGGAACTTGCTTCCGCTCCCTGAGCGATTCCCCTCCGTTTCAGACTCGTATATACTCCCATATACCGCCGGCAGGCTGCCCGGAGTACCGCAACATAGCCCCGGATAACAAAAACGCAGCCCTCCGGCCTTAAAATACAAAGAACCCGAACCTGCTTTTCAGCAAATAAAGAAAAGCCCGGCCACCCTATGCCCGTTTTATAATAAATCGCCCCTGTAATTCAGAATCCATCCAGGCCTGCCGATACTAAAACAAAACAATACAAAAGGCATGTCTTTAAAACACCGCCAATAACAGGACTAACAATGAAAGACATAAAGATCGCGCTCATAGGCTGCGGAAGAATAGGATTCCTTCTGGAAAAAGACCCCCTCAGGTACAAACCCTGCACACATTACGGAGGCATAAAAGCAGCGGGCCTTAAAGTCAGCTACGCCTGCGATATAGACAAGGCCAGGCTTACCGAATTCGCGAACACAGCGAAAATCCCTGAAAAGAATACTTATACCGATTACAGCGAACTCATCCTTACCCGGAGGCCCGAAATGGTGGTCATTGCCACATGGACCGCCACCCATGCCGAAATAGGCATCCTTGCGGCAATGAACGGAGCAAAGACAATAATATGTGAAAAGCCGGTTTCAGACAAACCCGGCCATGCCAGGGCACTTATCGAAGAATGCAGAAAGCGCGGCATAATTCTGATCGTCAATCACGAAAGACGCTACGACGCCAGGTACGCAGCAGTAAAAAAACTTCTTGAGAGCGGAAAGATCGGCGAAGTAAAAACAGTAATCGCTTCCATACTGACTCATCGCCAAAAAGGAAAAACATCATCCGGAATAGCAGGCGCCCCCCTCCTCCACGACGGCACTCACATGATAGACATCATCAGGTACCTCTTCGGCGACATCTCAAGCGTCACCGGGGAGACGCACTACATCGGCAAACTCGAAGACAGAACCGCGGCCTGGCTTAAGACAGAAAGCGGCATAGACATATTCCTTGAAGCAGGCGGCTCAAGAAATTACTTCGTATTCGAGCTTCAGATATCCGGTACAGACGGAAAGATCGTAATAGGCAACGGTTACCAGCAGCTCTTCCTGAATAAAAAATCCCGCTATTACGCGGGATTTAAGGACCTGTCCGAAAAACCGTTCCCTAAAATTAACGGCATGAATTATTTTACAAAGGAATACACAGAGGCAAAGAATACCTTTAAAGGCAGCCCTGCTGAGATCACATCAAGCGGGGAGGATGGATACAGAGCACTTGAAGTCATCCAGGCAATCTACCTGTCCTCGCGCCATGGAAACAAAAAGATAGACCTGCCCGTAAAGCCTGCAAAGTTTAGCCTTAAAAAGATTTTCAGGCTATAGTCCAAATACCATGCTCCCCAGGGCTGCCTCGTTCTAATGTGATTCAACCCTCGCCCGCTTCCGGCGGGAGAGGGTGGCCGAGCGACAGCGATGGCCGGGTGAGAGCACAAAGGCAGCCCCGCCCCTGCGGGTCTCATATTAAGCAGGAGACCCTGCTATTTTACATCCTTACCGGCAAAGAATTCTTTATACTGCATATCACTGCCGAGTATATGCCCCGTAAGCCAGTCCCTTAAAAAACTCAACAATTCCAGGGAAAAGACAGCGGTCCCTGCCTTATAGCGATCGTTAAAATCCGTGACCTTATTCTTTAAATCATCATGCTCCTGCTTCTGCTTATCATAGCCAGGATATTTGTACTTCAGCATGTTTTCTTCTTCATGCTTAAAATG
>CAZVYR010000136.1:0-9642 GCA_964631555.1 uncultured Leptospirales bacterium | reverse complement strand
AGGTATACCGGTTATAGCCACAATACATCATCCTCTTACAATAGATCTTCAAACCGGTATTGGCAGGGCATCAAATTTCATTAATAAATGTAAAACAGTAATGTTCTATCCTGTAAGCATGCAAAAACTAGTAAGTAAAAGACTGTCACATATAATAACTGTATCCCAAAATTCCAGATTGAATAATTTTCAACATTTCTCCATCCCTTTGGAAAAACAAACCGTTATTTATAATGGTATTGATATCAATAATTTCAGACCGATTGATAACATAAGAAAAAAAAACGGAAAAATCTTATTTGTAGGAAATGTAACGGATGAAAAGAAAGGATTTCCTTACCTGGTAAAAGCCATGAAAACCGTGGATAAGCGAGTAATGCTTACTGTTATAGACGGAGGCTCCCCGCATAGAAAAGGCATTTACGAACTGATCCACAAACTGGGAGTCAGCAACAGGATAAATTTTATCGGGAAGGTTACACAAGAACAATTAGCATTTCATTATAATGAAGCTGAGATTGCGATTGTACCCTCGGTTTATGAAGGATTCGGATTCCCTGCAGCTGAAGCAATGGCGTGCGGCACATCCGTAATAGCCAGCGACGGGGGAGCACTCCCGGAAGTAGTCGCCGGCACAGGAATTATTGTACCCGCAAGAAACAGCGAAAAACTCGCGGAGTCCATTAACTTACTTATCTCTGATAAAAACGCGATCAAAGATATGGGCCAAAAAGGGCTTGAAAGAGTGAGAAAATTATTCACATGGAAAAATGCAGTGCAAAAAATGACGGAAGTCTATGCGCAACAATTACAGAATTAACATCTCACCCATGTTTTCCCATGTCTTGTTAGCTCCCGTTTCTGCGTACGCGTTTCTTGTCGAACCATAATATTATTATAGTAAGAAGTGTTGTAGACAAAAGAAAAATAGAACCTAACCTGTAGGTCGCAGTCAGGCCGTTGACCAGTGCCTCCGGAGGTGCTTTATCGATACCTACGAACGTAGACATATTGGTTGATGCCATGACTGCATACATAAAAACAGCTCCCATTATAGGCATACCCGCAGTCTGTCCAAGATTTCGGCTAAGCGCCAGCAGCCCGGAAGCGACACCTAATCTGTCACGAGGCGCTGCACCCATAATTGCACTGTTATTCGGGCTCTGGAAAGTACCCAGTCCAAGCCCCAGAGGGAACATTCTTAACAGATACCCTGCGACACCGACATCGGCATTCAGTGTGCTTATAGACCAGCATCCGAAAGCAATGATCAAGAGCCCTATCATGCTCAGTTTATGCGTCCCGAAACGATCAGAGAGAGTTCCTGATATAAGCGATATTGAACCCAGAGTTATCGGCGTTATCATCATGATAAATCCTATTTGCTGAGGTGTATAGTGTTTAACCAGCTGCAAATAAAAAGGCATAATGAACACGCCCGCCAGGGTGATAAAAGAGAAAAATCCCATCATCAGGTGAAGGTTAAATTCTATATTTCCAAATAATGTCATGTCAACCATTGGCTGCCTGACCCTCTTCTCAACAAATAAAAATATTAGTATAAATACCGCAGCTATAATCAGTAATACCTGTACAATATGATTACCGAATCCGCGATTCTGGCCCAGTGTCATTCCAAGTGCAAAACTGCCAAGAGTGATAAACATTATTAAAGCCCCAACCATATCGAAACTCTGATTTGAATGACGCGGAGCGATCCTTGGCAAAAATTTGAATGAAGCTGCGAGAGCTATCATGCCAAAGGGGACATTCAACAGAAAAATCCATGGCCAGCCCAGCATACCAATAATAAGACCGCCTAAAGGCGGTCCCAGAGATATCCCTACTGAGACAATACTGGACATAATTCCCAGAGCTTTCCCCCGCTCGCTTGAAGGAAATATCTCCACGATTATCGCCATACCGAGAGCCTGCATGATAACTGCCCCCAGCCCCTGAAAAATCCTGAATGCGATCAGCCAGTGAACATTAGGAGAAAAAGCGCATAAAAACGAACCGAGAGTGAAAATCGTTAGTCCCCAGTTAATAAGCTTTTTCTTGTTATAAATATCACCCATTCTGGCCGCACCAAGCATTGTGCATGTAATAAGCAGCGTATACCCGATCACTATCCACTGGACTGTGGCAAATTGTGCATTTAATTCTTTCATAAGAGTTGGAAGTGAAATATTGATTATACTCATATCCAGAGATCCCATGAAAATACCCAACCCAACGGCAACCATCGCGCCCCATTTGCCTTTGTATTCCTTACTCTGATTATCCTGAATATTCATTATAGAATAGATATTCCTGTGTTGTTTTATAAATAAAGATTTTAAGCAAATCCGAAAATCCGTCTTTTAAGATAAGTCGGTTTGATACAATGAATACCTGTATCCCGGGAACAAAGCATCATTCAAACCTGTTAATCCTCCGGATTGGAGTTAATAGATTTCCTGATCTCATTGCTGTCAAGCAAGTTAATTATATCGGAGTCTTTTCAGAGGCGGGAAAGTCTTATCGGAGATGAATGATAATTCAGGTTGAGTGACTTCTTATGCTTCGTAAATTAAAATAACAGATAAATCAAATACCTGGTTTTTTACCGGTCTTTTCCCAGTCCATAGTCTTACAGTCTTTTATGCATTTGCTGTAATTATCATCACATCCTTCAAGACAACTGTATAGATTGTCCTTGTCTTCACACCCGTTGCCCGCAGGCGCATTCTCCGGATCAATTGATGCGTAAAATTCCTCACAGTTTCTGCTGCACTCTATATTATTCCTTGAACAGGCATCCTCGCAAGGATTACGGTTAATATTTATAAAGGTTGAACAGGATAAAAAATAACAGGATGAAAAGAATACAATGAATGCGCTTATTTTTATTATACGGATTATCACATTATTCTCCGGAGGTATTATTTAAATATCACGATTTACGGTATAAGTATAATTTCTCTATTTATTTCAGCATACACTCAGGCTGAATGAAATTCACCAGTATAAGGCAAATGAAACAATAATAGCATAGTAATTAAAAGAGACAATTGAATTTTAATTAAACAGCAGAAATTTTATTTGACTATTTAAAAAACTTTTATTGTTGTTCCCATAAATAATCTGCTATAATAATATTTATTATAAATTAAAAAACAAAAGGAAGAACAAAATGAATTCAAAATATAAACATGTATTCGAACCTATCAGGATCAGGGGAGTTGAATTTAAAAACCGTCTTGAAATGGCGCCGCCGTCCCCCAATCTCGCGGATAAGGATGGTAGAGTAACACCGGAGTTTGTCGACTTATTCAGACCTATAGCAAGAGGCGGCGTTGCAATAATCAATGTCGGTAATTCAGTGATAGATCCTCAGGAAGCGCGCGACGAAGAGCGTCAGCTTGACCTGAGTACCGATGACTGCATCCTTCCGCTTACCAGGTACGCCGAGATGTGCCTAGGCTACGGAGTACAGCCCTCACTCCAGATCAACCATATAGGAAAGGACTCTCATTTTGACAAAACAGGCAGACCTGCTGTCGCACCATCCGCAATTATCGCTTCAAATGAGCTGATGTATGCAAGCCGTGCAGGCAGAGAACCGGTACGAACAATAGAGATGGATCATGCCAAGATAAAAGAAACAGTGGAAAAATACGCCATGGCAGCATACCGCTGCAAAAGAGCGGGCTTCAAAATGGCCATGATACATACAGGGCATGGAAACCTGATATCCCAGTTTTCCAGCCCCCTGTATAACAAGCGAACGGATGAATACGGAGGCTCGCTTGAAAACAGGGCGCGCTTTACCATAGAGGTGCTGGACAAAGTCCGCGAACTATGCGGGGAAGACTTTGTTATAGAAGCCCGCATATCAGCCGATGAAATACACCCTGACGGAATGCATTTCGAAGAAACACTTAAATATATAGATCTTATAAAGCATAATATAGATATCCTTCATGTTTCTGCAGGCATCCATGGAGAATTTGAGTATATGCGCAACTGGTGGCAGAATTATCTGATGGAAAGGGAATACAATGTACATTATGCAGCAGACATAAAGAAAGCCTTCCCTCATCTTATTGTCAGCACCGTAGGTTCCATCATGAATATCGAAAGAGCTGAAGATATAATAGCAAGCGGGAAGGCTGACATTGTAGCAATGTGCCGCCCAATACTCGCAGATCCGGAAATGCCGCGCAAATATGCCATGGGCAAAGAAGAAGATCACCGTCCCTGCCTGCGCTGCCAGTACTGCGGCGCGCGTCTCATAGTTCCCGCGGTTATAAATTGCGCGGTCAATCCTTTTCTGGGTAATGAAACCGAGTTCCCGGAAGCCAAAGTCAAAAAAGCCGATAAAAAGAAAAAAGTAGCTGTCGTGGGCGGAGGCCCCGCCGGCATCCAGGCTTTGCTGACCCTTTGCGATCGCGGCCATGAAGTTACACTTTACGAGATGAGCGGTCAACTAGGCGGATACGTCGTTCCAGGGTCATCAATGCCGTTCAAGCAGGATATGAAAGACTATCTTAAATACATGGTAACCCAGGCTAACAAAGCTCCTGCGCGATTACTCCTCAACACAGAGGCTACCAGGGAGATGCTCGATGCCGAAAATTACGACGCGCTAATAATCGCTGTAGGTTCAAACCCCATAATCCCGCCGCTGCCCGGGATCGACAAACCCCATGTCCATTGGGCGCCTGAGGCTGACACCGGCGAGGTTGAGGTCGGTAACAAAACAGTTATCGTAGGCGCGGGATCAGTCGGCATAGAGTGCGCGGTCCATCTGACAAACAACGGCAAGGACGTGACTGTTCTTGAAATGGCCCCTGATATGTCAAAACTCTTTTCCTCTGCAGGCGCGGTTTCCATGGAATTGATGCGAAATATTGAAGAACTTAAAATACCCCTGCATCTCAACTGCAAACTTGAAGAGGTCACCGACAAAGCTGTGTATTGCCGCGACTTGAAAACAAATGAAAGAGTCGAGTTCCCGGCCGATACTGTGCTCCTGGCTCTCGGCATGTCTTCAAGACACGACGTTGCCGATTCATTGCGCCGCTCTGCCCCTGAAACTGAAGTATTTATCGTCGGCGATGCAGTGAAATCCGGCACCATCGCCACTGCAGTAATGTCAGCCTTCAGGGCAGCAGCGTATATCTAAGATAACCGGTGATTTTAAAGATATCAGCATATATTCTTTCCCTTTCTTCACCTGAGACACAGGAACCTCAGGTGAAGAAGATAATTCCATATCCATGAATGCACCGGGCACAATCCTGCTAAGCTCTGTTTACTCCTCCTGTTCCATCATTGAAATGACCCGTGCCACTTTATTCAAGAGTTCTTTTCTGGTAAACGGTTTTTGGATGAACTCTATCTCCTCCTGTAATATACCGTGTTTGGTAATTACATCCCCCGTATACCCGCTCATATAAAGAACTCTGGTTCCAGGTTTAAATTCAAGAATCCTCTGGTAAAGCTCAGGGCCTTTCATATCAGGCATAATTACGTCAGTCAAAAGCAAATGGATTTCCCCTTCAAATTCAAATGCCGTGTCTAATGCGTTATCAGCATTTTCCGATTCAATAACATCATAACCGTTTTCCGAAAGTATTTTGCACGTCATTTTGCGTACCGGGATCTCATCTTCAACGACAAGTACTGTCGCCTGCCCGGCAATAGTAATAACAGGATTCGAGTTATTATCCTGTTCCGTAAATTTCTCGGCACCTGCTTCCGGCAAATATATTTTAAATGTAGTACCCTGCTCCGGTTCGCTATACACCCGGATGTTGCCCCCGTGCTGTCTGATAATCCCGTAGACGGTAGCAAGTCCAAGGCCTGTACCTCTTCCGTAGCTCTTTGTTGTGAAAAAAGGTTCAAAAATATTATTGAGGATTTCAGGATCAATCCCTGTACCATTATCACTGATACTGGTTAAAATATAAGGACCGGGGAGAATTTCAGTCTTGCCTGGTGTAAAATTTTCATCAATGTTAACCGAAGCAGTCTCAATGGTCAATTTGCCGCCGTCAGGCATTGCATCCTTTGCATTCACGGCAAGATTAATTATTACCTGCTCAAGCTGATGAATGTCCGCCTTTATGAAGCCCGGTGTTTCCATCAGCTTAATTTCAAGTTCAATATCCTCCCCGAGAACACGCCGGAGCAGTCTTTCAAAACCCAATATCGTATCATTGATGTTGAATATTTTAGTCTCCAGCATCTGCTTGCTGCTGTATGCCAGTAATTGCTTTGTGAGCTCCTTTGCGCTGACAGATGCATTAAAAATTTCCTCAACATGATTATAATGAGGATGCGAAGGATCAATATCGTCACGAAGTATTTCGCTATAACCAATTATAACAGACAATAAATTATTAAAATCATGCGCAACACCGCCCGCAAGCCTTCCGATAGCTTCCATTTTCTGGGCCTGTCTGAAGCGTTCCTCGCTTTCACTCAAAGCTTTCTGAGCAAGCACGCTTTCCGTAATATCAATAATATTTCCATGAACGCGTATAATTTTACCTTCTTTCCGTTCAACACTGGCCATAGTACGCACCCATATAAGGTTACCTTGCGCGGTAGTGAGACGAAGCACCAGGTCATACGGCTCTCCTTTCGTTACAGCTTTATTAAAAGCATCTTCAACAACTGACTGGTCTTCGGAAAAATAAAACGAGATATCCTGGTTAATACTGTTCGGATCATAATTCTCCTTTGAAACCCCATAAATCCGGTATACTTCATCAGTCCAGAAAGTTGTACCGGTGTTTAGATCATATTCCCAGCCTCCGACCTTCGAAATTTGCTGGGTTTTTATTAACAACTTTTCGCTTCTCCGAAGGGCCGCTTCCACCTTTTTACGCAAAAGCTGCATAATTAAAAGTCTTCCAAGAAACACAGTCCCAAGAGGAAAAATTATCATAACCGGCAAGCTTATATTTGAAAGCACACTGATAGCTGTAGTATACGGTAATGAGAACATCATCAGGAGCATTGCAGCATGTACAATGATTCCAAACAGATATAAATTACCCATTGATAAACCGCTCAGGTCTTTCCTGCTGAAATGACGCCATAATAATCCAATGATCGCAGATACAACAATAACAGAAATGCCTGTCCACATCCCTGCCCCGCCAATATAACTCCTGAAAAAAGCGCTTATCAGAACTGCTAAAACAGTAGTAATATACCCGAAGAAAAGCCCTGAAATTGAAATTAAAACAGAACGGCTGTCAAACACAATCCCTTCACTGAATTTCCAGGGATTAAGCATCACAACAATGCAGATAACGCTTAAAAGTATTCCGGTGAGAATCTGGTAAAATAAATATTTTTTACTGAGCCGTCTAAAGGCATTTGTGTCATATAAAATGGCAAGGGATAAAAGCAGTGCAATATTATTTACAAGTCCTATTAATATTTGCTGATCCAAGCAGAATACCTCGCACTATTTCTTTGATGTAAAAGTACGGACAAACATCAGGAAAATCCATAACAAGTCAGCATAATATAAACAGAGAAGAATAATATGATCTTTAGAATTATTATTATTCTTATTATATTAAAAGTCAATCATCTTGTTTTTCTGAGTAACTATTTTTTATAATAACACATTTTACAGCATTTGTTAATTACTTCAGGATTTGTCCCCGCCTGTAGGGCGGAACCGCCCGCAGGGCGGTACTGTCATGCAGGGGGGTGGGTTACTGATAAATTAGAAGAAAGAATCTTTACATTATCTTTGAAACCGGATATTATATAAGCACTAATTATTGATATAAGATAAATAATAAAAAAGAGCATAATTATGATAAAAAATAAACTACTCATTTCATTGCTAATTGCATCAATTCCCCTTGCAGGCTGCACAAAGAAGGATAACTTAACAAATGATTTTGCCAGATTGGATAGAGCTTATATTCCTGTACTCTTTTTAACAAATATGAATAAGCCTGATCCTTCAAAAAAGTCTGATGCCAGGTTAAAAATAGAATGGAGCAATTTTAAAAACAAATACTATGAGTATAACAAAGTAGATCCCCAATGGAGCAAAGATTTCGATAAAGTGGACCAAAGTATAATGAAAGCGGATAAAATAATATCTTCAGGCGGCGATCTGATAAAAGCCCACGAAATACTTGAAACTATAAGATATACTTTTATTAATACAAGAAGAAGGAATAATATTGATTATTATATTGATCACATCACCGATTTTCATAACCCCATGGAACATATAGTATTGCGGGCCAATAAAAAAACACCAAAAACACTAACAAATAAGGATATTAAATTTATTGAAGAATCTTTACCCAAAGTATTAAAACTGTGGGATGCTATAAAGAATGCAAAGTTTGATAATGATCTCTTTCTCTTTAACAAAGAAAAGGAAACAAAAATGCAGGATATTATCAAAGCTGAAACAAATGCACTAAAAGATCTTGAAAATGCTCTTAATAATAAATCGAATAAAGAGAATATTATAAAAACAGCAATCGGCATAAAGAAAAACTTTGCACTTTTATTTAAACTCTTCGGCGACTTCAAAGGCCTGGAAAAATAAAAATTAGCATCCGGTCAGCCCGCGGTTTTAACCGCGGGGGGCACTCCGCCTCCAAAGCCCCGGCCTGGCTGCCGTCTGGGCCACAGATTATTATGAACTCCGTTCATAATAATCTGTGTAATCATTGGTTCAATTTTTTTTCCAAATCCCGAAAAAAAATTCAAAAATCCCCTCAAATTACCCCAAAAACCGCCTAAAAGTGTAAGGTGAAATTGTATATATAAGTAGAGGGATAAAAATAAAAACGCTTCTTTCTGTAAATTAAAAAAATCGCTCTGTAAGGTATTTGCGTATATAGAGGTGAGAGGGGAAAAATTTATTACACAGTAAGGTACAGGCATGCCTGTACCCTACAGAAGATCAAAGGACAACCAAAATGGCAACAGCAACACCAAACATACTTATAAACTCTATCAGCGGCAGAATAGGTAACGTCGTGTTCTACAAGAGACTCGGCATGCAGTGCGTGCGCACCCACGTCATACCGCGCAATCCCGATACCGAAGCCCAGCGCGCTGTGCGCCGAAGCTTTGCCGATGCCGTGCGCTCCTGGCAGTCCATGACAGACGATGAAAGATATGCATATATCAGAAAAGCCCGCTATCTCAACATGAGCGGATACAATCTATATATTTCGATTTATCTAAAAAGAATAATGCGCGCATATAGTCCTGCTTCAACACAGGAACTAAAGTCAAAAACCAGTTCTTCAACCTGGAACCTGGAACCTGCAACATTGAACTCTATCCCTATCCCCTCCGTTTCAGAGTCGTATATAATAGGAAACACGCCTGACAGGCATTTGCCGGTCCCGGGATCAGGCCACGGATGACATTCCCGCATGCTTTTTCCATTCATAACATATAAATTTAAATACAAATAATATTTTTAGCTTGCTATCCCCGCCCGGATTATAGAATAGCATATAGAATATTATTCAGGATATGGGGACATTATGAAAAAGAATAGAATTTCATATTTTTATATTTTAACAGCCTCATTCGTGCTCATCTTTTCCTTTCTGTTCACATTTTACAGCGATAAAGCTCAGCTTAAAG
>CAZVYR010000135.1:0-9694 GCA_964631555.1 uncultured Leptospirales bacterium | reverse complement strand
CAAAAAGATCTTCCGCTCAACCAGCTTCGGGGACGACAAGGACAGGGTTGTCGTCAGGGAAGACGGGCGTCCCACTTACCTGCTTGCTGATATAGCTTATCATAAAAATAAAATGGACAGGGGCTATGATTCCCTGATCGACATCTGGGGACCTGATCATCACGGGTACATAGCCAGGCTGAAAGGCGCTATGCAGGCAATGGGCTATGAGAACAGGCTGAACATTCTCACCGTGCAGCAGGTAAACCTTATAATGCACGGCGAAGTAAGAAAGATGTCAAAGAGGCTTGGAAAATTCACCCTGATGCGGGAATTACTGGAGGATATTGGAACAGATGTTACCAGGTATTTCTTTGTTATGAGATCAATGGAAAGCCACCTGGATTTTGATCTTGACCTGGCAGAGAGAGAGAGCTCAGAAAATCCCGTGTTTTACCTGCAATACGCGCACGCCAGGATATGCTCAATATTCCGCGAAGCGGAAAAAAGAGATATTAGCTATTCCCCGGAAGCATCTTCGGAAGAAAATCTCGATAATCCTGAAGCAATAGCGCTTCTTAAGCTGATGGCCCGGTTTCCTGAAGAAATATATGACGCTGCCAGGAACTTCGAACCTCACAGAATCGCCAATTATCTTTTAAAGCTCGCCCAGCGCTATCATAAATTCTATACTGAGCACAGGGTACTCTCGGATGATAACGTGATGACCAATACTTACCTCGCGCTCTGTGAAGGTGTAAAAATCATTCTGAAAAACGGTTTAAAACTGCTCGGAGTTTCCGCGCCCGAAATTATGTAAGAACAGGGACAATCCGCTGTCTTCACACTTTTTATAAATCCGGCAATAAACAGATTGACTAAGCGAGAAATTATTTGCATATATTATATAGTCCGGGACAGTTGATTTTATTGCCTCTCGCCGCAATTAAATAATTTGCTTTTTAATTACGTCTTATATAAATTACATGGATGACATAAATTATTTTCCGTGATCAGATATCTTTTTTTTAATTAATTGTTTAATTAAATAAATTGTTCAATAAATAATTACCATCAGGGAAAAATAAATCTTTAAAACCCGAAATATTTAATATGAAAAAGTACTTAACCATAATCTCAATATTCTTATTCTTTCAATTATCTCTGATTTACCCTGCGGTCCCGCCGCAAACACTCTACGAGCAGGGGATAGAAGCTTTCAAGACCGGGAACTACATATCCTCAGAACTCCTGCTCAGAAAAATAATTGAGTCGGATAACGATAATATCGAATACAGGGACAGTGCCTGGTATCATCTGGCCTTGTCCATCTTTAATCAGAAGAAATATAAATCAGCAATTTTTGAATTCAACAGGTTCCTGACTTCCTGTACAAACATTGAGTTATGCTCTCTTGCAAGATACTGGATAGCCGAATCTTATTTTCAGCAGAACGATTATATCAGGTCCATTCAGGAATTTAAGCGCTTTATTTCCGAAGGCAAAAACCAGGAATACACTATTAAAGCCTACGACCGGATCGGCAGAATATATTTCATGCAGCAGCGCTATGATGAAGCCATAATAGAATGGACTAAAGCACTGGGCAAATGCAAAGATAAAGCGAAAAGCGAGCAGCAAAGACTTCAGATCGGGGAAGCGTATTTCCTGAACGGCGACTATGACGAAGCAATTGACTTTCTGACACCATTGCTCAGTAACAAGAGCAACACCAGGACTAATTCAATGGCAATCCTGTTTATAGGACAATCATACCAGAAGCAGGGGAAAAACAAGTCCGCGCTTAAAATATTTTCCGAGATAGACGAAAGCCTTATCGGCGAAACACCGTTCAACGAAGTCCAGTATTTCAGGGGAATATCATACATAGCTCTTGGTAATTTTAATCTTGCCACCATCCATTTAAAATCATTTTTATCAGCAGGCAAAGATTCCAGGTGGATCAATAACGCTAAATATGAGCTGGCTAAAATCTATATTAAAGAGAACAAAACCGAAGAAGCAACTGAACTACTTGAACAGGTCCGTAAATCAGGGGCAGACCAGGCCCTGAAGAACAGTGCTTCAATGGAACTGTCAAAGATTTATTTTGATGATAATATAGAAGAAGCAATAATATGCCTGCAGGAAATTTCCGGTACGGATTCCAGGGAAATGAAAAAGAACTCCCTGTTCCTGCTCAGCAAGGCATATATAAAAGTCAAACGATTAAAAGAAGCGGAAAGCATTCTCGAAAAACTAATAAATGATTATTCCTTTGATAAAGAAATCGATTCGTTTCAATTTCTTCTCGGCAGGGTATATCTGGAAGAAAACGACCTGGAAAGAGCGATATCAGCATTCAATAAAGTCAAACAACTCAATCCCTTCTCAAAGTATATCAATGAATCATATTATTATCTTGCCCTGGCGCACCTTAACAACAACCAGACAGAAGAAGCAATATCAATTCTTAATAATTACGTAAAATTAAAAAACGTAGAAAATAAATTCGAAGCTTATGAACAGCTTCTGGATATATATAAGCAAAAAACAGACTTCAAAAACTCTGCAAAAATTATATCAATAATAATCAGATATTACTCCGGGGAAAAAGGAGCAGAGGAAATAATATTCAAATACGCGGGCTTTCTGAAAAAGCATAACAAAAACTCTGAAGATTATTATAATTTAATCTTAAAAAAATACAGCAGTTCGCCTGCTGCCGGCAGAGTGCTTCTCAGCCTTGGAGACGAAAACTTTGCTAAAAAGAATTACTCCTTAGCTGACAATTATTATAAACAATATCTTTCCGTAAAATGGAGGAAGAATGCTGCATCCGTCTTTCTTTACAGGTTAATATCCCTGGAAAGGCTGGGTAAATATACAACGATTGTCTCATTAGCAGAGTCGGACGATAACATTCCTCCTATGGATGATTTTACATCCAAGCAGGTACGGTTATTGTTTGGGAAGAGTTATTTCAAAACCGGGGAATATTCGAAAGCTTATAATTCCTATTCCGTTTGGAGGTTAACCGATCTATCAGAAGAAGATCTTTTAATAATGGTAAAGATTTCCATTAAAACAGATGATATTGTTACAGCAAAAATAGCTGCGGACCTTATCAAAACTGATAAAAAGCTATATGCTGAAGCACTTTATGATTTGAGTCAGTATTATATAAGTAAAAAAGATAACTATAACAGTTATGATTATCTCGCAAGGATAATAAAGACGGCTCCGTCATCCGAACTCGCGGAATGCGCCAAAGCAGATACCGCTGAACTGCTTATTAAAGAAGAAAAATATGAAGAGGCAGTCGGAATATTAAAAGAAATAAAAAGTGAAAAAATCCAGTTAAGAAAAAACTCATTACTAATTATCTCCCTTTTCAGACTGGGAAACGGGAAAGAGGCTTCGGCACTGACAAAAAAATACTTTACGGGCATATTAAAATCATCCTATAGTGAATCCATTATCAGGGAGAATCTCATCTATTATTATTCGATTAAAGACCAAATTCAATTCAGGCAATTCGCGAGCTACCTGAGGAAATACCCCGGGAACACCGCATTGATAAATTATTATAATGGAAAACTGGCTTTTGAACAAAAAAATTATAAATCTTCATATTATTATTTTTATAAAGTCTCGGGCGATGAAAGCGAATACAAATATGAAGCTGTCTATTATCTGGGTTTGATCAACTTATTGCAAAATAAAAATACCGACCTTGCACTAAGGTATTTTAAAAAACTTTCCGAAGAAAATAACTATGAAAACAAATATGCAGTTAAAGCAAAAATTGACCTTGCTATCCTTTCAAACGAGACAGGGGATATAGAGCTGTCAAAAAAAGTGCTCATGGATATACTTAAAAACAGCACAAACCAGTTGTTTCAAATACAAGCTGAGAATCTCATTGAATATTTCGGGTATAACAAAACTGCAACGGAATAAAGCTCCTGCGAAATCTGCAGGGAATTAAACTATTGGGAGATCAAAACCAAGGAACCATGAAAAATATAAAGATCCTGGTAGTACATGGCCCGAACCTGAACCTACTTGGGACCAGAGAACCGGGAATATATGGCAATAAAAACCTGGACTCTATTAATAAAATGATAATGGATTTTGCCGGGGAGAATAAAATAGAAATAAAAATTTATCAGTCAAATAGTGAAAGCGACATCGTCGGCCTTATTCAGAAACACAATGACTACAGCGGCATAGTAATTAATCCTGCTGCCTATACACATACATCAATCGCAATAAGGGACGCCCTGGAAGCAGTTAAAATACCTGCTGTGGAAGTCCATCTGTCGAACATCCATGCAAGGGAAGAGTTCAGAAAAAGATCCTTCATCGCTCCAGTCTGCATCGGGCAGATATCAGGTTTCGGTCATTTTTCATACTTACTGGGTCTGCAAGCTTTAATGCATTATTTAAATAATTCAGAGTGACTCACTTTATTTATTCAGTTATTCCAATCAGAAAAAACAGCTATATTATTTAATATTATAATGAATTAAATGGGTTAAATCATATATGAGACTTAACAAATTAAGAAAAGCCCTCGGGAGAAAAGACCGGTTCCCGTATTTCGTTTCAAATCTTACAAATATTTATTATTTAACCGGATTTGAAGGGACATACGCAAACATACTGATAGACGAAGATAAAACTTATTTTATTACAGATTCAAGATACACGGAATACGCGACATCATTACTCCCGGATTCAATAGAAATCCACCAGCAAGAAACAAGTTTAAACAGCACTCTAAAAGAGCTTCTGAAAAACAAACACAAAAGACGATTATATGTGGAACAGATAACTCCTTTATCCGGCTTTCTGTCCCTAAAGCAGGAATTAAAGAATATAAAAATACTGCCCGCAGAGGACGAGATAGCTTTATTGCGAATAATAAAAGACGAAAATGAAATATTAAATATTAAAAAGGCCGTTAATCTTTCAGATAAATGTTTTAATCATCTTTTAAAGATAATTAAACCCGGGATAATAGAATGGGATATAGCGGTTGAGATCGAATACTTTTACAGAAAAAACGGATGCAGAAAATCTTCATTCGACTCCATAGTGGCCTCAGGTAAAGGATCTTCCATGCCGCATCATATTACGTCCATGGCAAAAAAAATTGAAAACAATGATATTTTATTGATTGACATGGGATGCCTGCTTAATGGATATAATTCAGACTTGACACGTACAATATTCATAGGTAACATTACGCCTGAATTCAAGAAGATCTACAATATAGTCCTGAGTGCACAGGAGCAGGCGATATTTTCAGTAAAGCCGGGTATTGCAACAGGCAAATTAGACAAAACAGCAAGGGACATTATTCACAAAGAAGGCTATGGCTGGGCGTTCGGTCACTCATTGGGTCATGGTCTCGGACTTGAAGTGCACGAAAGCCCGTATTTAAAAAAAAATAACAGCTTCAGATTAAAGAAAAACATCCCATTTACAATTGAACCCGGCATTTATATTCCTGGAAAAGGCGGAGTCAGAATCGAAGACGTTATAATTGCAACAGGTAATGGATTTGAAAACCTGACAAACTCATCAAAAGAGATAATTGTATTATAATTTGTATTGTCAGAAAGATTTTATTTGGAAATAATAAGAAATATTATTTATAGCCAATATACAGAGGTTTATATGGTTTCGAGCAACGATTTTAAAAGAGGTATGGTCATAAAATTAGATGGGGATATTTACTCCATAATTGAATTTCTCCATGTCAAGCCTGGAAAAGGCGGAGCATTTGTAAGAACGAAACTCAGGTCTTTGAAAAAAGGAACAGTAATCGATAAGACCTTTCGAGGCGGTGAAAAAGTAGAAGACGTAAGAATTGAGAATAAAAACATGCAGTATCTTTATGATGAAGGCGACTCCCTGGTATTTATGGATACTGAATCATATGAACAGGAATCAATCAACAAAGACCTCATGGATGATATTTTGTTATACATAAAAGAAGGCGATCTGGTTCAGATATCGACTTATGAAGATAAACCGATCTCAATAGATCCACCGACATTTGTGAACTTAAAAGTCACTTATGCGGAGCCCGGTATCAAAGGGGACACTGCTACGAATGTTACTAAACCGGTAAAGGTAGAGACAGGTGCGCAATTTAACGTTCCGCTCTTCGTTGAAGAAGGGGATACGATAAAAATTGATACAAGAAAGGGGGAATACGTTGAACGAATTAAACAATGACAGAAATTTCCTGGGACAGGTTAAGGACTGGATCAACGAAAATCCAGGTACAACAGCCGGTATAATAATAGGATTGATCCTGGGAATATTTCTCTTTACTCTCGGGATAATAAAGACGCTGCTTTTAATAATATTTATGCTTATCGGCTACTGGTTCGGCCGCCGGAAGGATGAAGACGGCACAATTGTAGATCAGGTAACTAAAATATTTAAAAGCGGCGATAAATGATCCGGCTGATATTATTATATAAAACAACTGTATAATTTTAACCTGATTTTTCTTATTAACCGTGAATTTTATTAATACGGCTCTTATTTTTCCCGCACCTGCGCTTAAAATATATAAACATCTTATACTTCCGGATATTTTTGTGTTTTATCAAATACAGAAGAAACGGTATTAAATTGAAGAATAGAAATGCCATACTTATAAAGGAGGGATATAAAGCCTTAAATAACAAACGGTTTCCTGAAGCAATCGCTTTACTGGAGAAAGCGATATCGAACAGACATGACGACCCCTACCCGTTCCTTCTGCTATGCATTTCATATTTACTAAACAACAGGTTCAACGACGCCGAGCTAACAATAAAAAGTCTGCGGAAGATCGATCCATATTATTTACCCCTGGTGCAACTTGAATCCTTTCTCTTTCTGAAATCAGCGTCAAGCATTCACCCGGTAATCGCCGCATATATTGACAGGCTGGAACAATTTCCAAAAGATAAATATCTTAAAAACGCCCTTAAAAATATCAGGAAGGTAAAAAAATTCAGCGACTTCCAGAAAAAAGCGAAACTAAATAACTTTGTTCTGATCCCCGGCCCTGGTGAAGGAATATCGGAATATACGGAGCTTATAGAAGAAGAATCCGGACCAAAAGAAGAAAAGCCTAAAAATAAATTAAAAAACCATAATCATATATACAGAACAATAAAATTTACGTTATTATTGATATTATTCTCAGCCGCCGGATTCGTACTGTATAACTATTACGATTATATTAAAATAAAAATATTACCCCCCAGGGAGAAGTCTTCCTTTCCCATTGACTCAATAGACATTGATCTTGCCAGGTATGATTTAATAGATAAAATTAAAATTGAAAAATCGAATGTATTTTATTATTCAAATGAAGAAGTAATTAATGATTTCAAAAAGGCCAAAAGCCTTATTAAAAATGAACAATACAATGACGCGTTGATAATGCTGAATAAGATCCAGAACAGCAATGCCAATTACCGGGTAAAGGAGCGATTGAATTTTTTATTTAAATTTATTTCAGATATTGAATACAGGAATTACGAGGAAATACCTGCAAGCAAAGTCTTTAAAGCCCCTTACTTATACAAAGGCGTTTTTGTAAAATGGAAAGGCAAAATAACAAATCTCAGAAAAAAAGAGAACAAGCTAATGTTCAACCTGCTGATCGACTATAAAAAGGATGATATTTTCAGCGGTATCATCGATGTTTACTCGGAAAATACCGTACAGGAATTAAAGAACGGTGATATCGTTGTAATCCAGGGAGCATTTCTAAATACACTGGGAAATACCGGCAGGTTTTACCTTGTATCGGAAAAAATAAATAAATTATCTCAATAACCCCGTGCTGTTATTTTCTGAGACAGGGAATAAAATCCTGAAAGAAGTACCACTGCCCGGCTCACTGTTTACTTCGCACGCGCCTTTATGACTCCGGATAATCCCCATAACAGCAGCCAGTCCAAGCCCCCGTCCTGAAACTTTTGTGCTGAAAAATGGATCAAATATTCTTTCTACCGTATTTTTATCCATCCCGGACCCTGTATCCGACACTTCCAGGAAAACATATATTCCATCTGCGAGCCGGTCTTTAAAGAATGTCTTTTGTAAATATTCACAACTGCATTCTTTAATGCCCGTCGCTATTGAAATAATGCCTTTCTTCCCTCCTAAAGCGTCCGACGCGTTTGTGATCAGATTCATTATAACCTGACGTATCTGCGTGGCATCCGCGTTGAAAGCCGGGATATCTTCTTTCAGGTTGTACCTTAATTCCGCTTTTTTACAAATCGATATTTCAAGCAAATGCCCGATCTCATAAACCAGACCGGAAAGATTGACAGGTTCGATTATAAATTTTCCTTTTCCCGAATACGCCAGCATCTGCCTGCAAAGCTCGGCGGCGCGCCTTGAGATGGAAATTATATCCATAATGTTCTTTTTCGCAGGTGAGCCGGAAGACAGCTCAAGCAAAGCAAGATCAGCATTACCCAGGATACCTAAAAGGAGATTGTTAAAATCATGAGCAATACTGCCTGCCAGGATGCCAAGACTCTCGAGCTTCTGGGCATGAAGAACCTGTGTCTGCAGCCTTCTGCTTTCTTCCTCAAGCCGCTTTTGCTCAGTAATATCCGTGTGTACTCCCACCAGCCCAATTATTTCCCCATTATCATCTTTAATTGCATCAGCATGAAACTGGACAATGAACTCTCTCCCGCTCTTCGAGACCACATCCAGTTCCCCTGACCAGGAGTTGCCTGCTATTACAGTATTAAAAATTTTATGAGCTAATTTCTTGTCTTTATACAAAGGAGGAGAGTCCTCAAACCCGGCAAGTTCTTTGCTGGTGAATCCGAACAATTCATGAAAAGCCTTGTTCTGGAAATAATTTCTGCCTGAGGAATCAAATACCCCGATCGCCTCGCTCGTGCTCTCAACAGCTTTTCTTATGCGAAGCAGTTCGTATTCAACCTTCTTAGTGTCGGTTATATCAATTGATGTAATAATCGCTCCTCCGTCAAACGGAGCGATCTTGATATTAAGAATCTTTCCCCTGTATTTCTGTTCGGGAAATTCCCCCATCTTCCCTGTATTGATACAGTTCATCAACTCGGAATACATATCCCTTTCATGTGCGGAAGCATAATCCCTGTACATAATATCACCGATCCGCGGAAGCCTGTCGCCGGAATTCCGCTTCTGCTTGTTAAACGCGATCACGTGTCCGCTCCTGTCAACAACAACAGTCTGAATCGGGTTGTTCTCGAATAAAGCTGAATAACGGGCTTCGCCTTCTTTTAAAATATTATCTTTATTTTCCGGACCGGAACCGGGACTATCTGTTTTATTGATTTTTTTTCGCAAGTCTTTTAGCTCTTATACTGGTTATGAATTCTCTTTAATCTTATCCGGCATAGAATACACCCTGAAATATTTCCAATAAAAATATTTAAAGCTGCTATTTGCAGATCATATTTTCTGTACTAAAAGCCCGGTTTACATACTTAACCCTGAAATATCACCTAATTATAAAAATCAATAAATTTAAGATAGCCTGTCCGTATACGAAGGGACTGGATTGTAAAAATCTGTTAAATATCAGATGAGCGCATTATTATTAGGACGAATTTTTTTAGCAAGGTAAATATTTATTAATTAACGTTATGCGCGGCTTTTCCCGGGATACCTGGTATCTGTT
>CAZVYR010000134.1:0-9776 GCA_964631555.1 uncultured Leptospirales bacterium | reverse complement strand
TTTCGAGTTTGTTTATGAGCATATAAAGGATGATGTGCATTTCAATTCCCTTGCAGGGGGTACTGACATCAACGGCTGTTTCGCAATTGGGACTCCTGTTTTACCGGTATATGCCGGGCAGCTTCAGTGTCCTGCTCTCGGAATGAAGATAAAAGCTTACGATGAGAAAGGTACTCCGGTTTACGATCAGCAGGCCGAGCTTGTATGTGAAGCACCTGCGCCTTCAATGCCAATTTATTTTCTTAACGATGATGCGGATCATACCAGGTACAAGGATGCTTACTTTCGGGTCTATCCTAATAAATGGCGGCATGGTGATTATGTAGAGATCTACAGTGATACAGGGGGAATTACTTTCTTTGGCCGCTCAGATGCAATACTTAAACCGTCAGGCGTACGTATAGGTACTGCCGAGATTTACAACATAGTTGATAAATTCAGTGAAGTAACTGACAGTGTTGTCATAGGCCAGAACTGGGAAGGCGATCAAAGGATTCTGCTTTTTATTGTTTTAGCACCAGGTGCCAGTCTTACCGATGAACTGCAGGACAAGATAAAGAAGACATTAAGGAATCTGGCATCGCCGCGTCATGTGCCTGCCATGATCTTCGCGGTCAAGGAAATTCCTTTTACCTTCAGTGCCAAAAAAGTAGAGAGCGCTATAACAAATATAATGAACAGCAGACCGGTCACCAACAGGGATGCCCTCTCTAACCCAAAGTGCCTTGAAGAATACGAAAAAATCGCAGAGGAACTCAAAAAATCCCTTGCCTGAGAATAGGCTGCTTTAAGTCATTACATTAAAAACAGCGTTTAATATCTTCTGGTTTTAGTCCCTGCTGCTTGCGGCGGGATTCTTCGTTTACCCGCCCCGCAGGGCGGGTAAAAATATAATTTATACATCTTGACTGACTTTTTCATGCTAATATAGCTTATCTTATCGCTAAATTAGTTTAATTTTAATAAATTTCACGCTGCAAATAGTCCATCCTTGTCCTTTGCGGCTTGCGGCAACGTCCTGTTGCCTTGAAATTTATTAAAATTAAACTAATTTAGCGATTCAACGATAGATTCGATTATAAAAAGTCAGTCAAAATGAGTAATTTACTTTTTCAATGGCTGACTCATACTGCTTTAGTTGGCAACGAATAGTCAGTTGACTGAAAGTATGATGTTGCCCTTGTAGATCGTACCAGCTTCGATTGTTGTTACAACATCGTCAACCGTCATAATGAGGCTGTGGCCTCCGGGAGCAATAACAGCAGAACCATCTTCAATGCTTAAGCTGGTCAGATAGCAGGTACCGGTTACTGTCCACCTGGAGCCATTGGTCAGAGATACGATAACACCATTATTAACAGCAGCACTCGGCGTATTGGTAACTTCGCCCAAATATTTATAATTTTCTACAGTAATAGTATCGATCTGGTGAACTGCTGTTGAAGCAGAGATTATACCTGTAATCTTTGCATTATCAGAAGTAAGACCCATATTCCTCGGAGTTGCTGGTCCGAACATACCTCCTATGTCACAGCGCATACCATTGTAGAAGTCGCCTTTCAGCCTGATATTGGAGAAGAAAGCCAAAGCATCACTGCTGCCGGCAGTATAAATGTCATGACCAGGCTGAACAGTAACAGGTCCCGTTGGCTGATAGTAAACACCTGTGTTCGTCATATCAGGAGGAACAGGCCCTGGGTCGTCGTCATCCATAACCTGCATGATAACGCTGTTACCAGGATTTAGCCCCGCGCCATTAGAGCCATCCACTTTAATCTCAATAGCCTGACCCTTGTCAAGGAAGCAAGTCTCCCTGGTGTCGAATATTGTACCGCCGCTGATATCCAGCGTACCGCCGCCGTGCCACATTACTCCAAAGCGCTTTGATTTTACAATAGTAGGCCTTTTCCGCAGGGTTCTGAGTTCTTTTTTCGAAAGGCCAAGACCAAGATCTGTATTAAGCTGTGCAACTGTCTCTGGATCACTGTCTCCGTAATAGAGAAAGCTGCCTCTGCTTATTGTTGAATAAGTCGCGACATCAAAATTACAACCGAGGAATATTTCAGTTGCGTCACCTATACCATAAGATCCGTATCCGTCTTCACCTGTGATGGCGATTGTACTGTTTATAGCTGTAAGTGTCGGTGTTGTACATCCGTCAGTAGAAAGTACACCCCAGCCCTCAGCACCGATATAAGAATTGATATAGCTGGCTTTAGTGTTTGTGCCCAGCAGATTGGTGGCCCTGCAATTACAGGACAAACTTAACATCCAGGGCACTGATCTCATCTGGGCAGTATCGATTGTCGGGATATAATCATCGGGTAGTATGCCGTTATTGGTTTGAAGATAGGAGTTCTTAACTATTACATTGCTGCCCTGATCTGCAACAACGGCGGTCCGCACTAAATATTATTGCTGCACAGATGATTGCCGGCATAAAAAATCTTTTTTTAAAAACCATTTTATACCTCCAATTATCTTTTTAAGATATATTTTCAAGATTTATTACAATATGAAGCGTAGGAATTTTTTTATGGAGAAAAATTATTCATAATATTACCTTCTTATCTCATATTTATATTTTATGAACAAATTATTATTTGTACTGAAGGCAAATATACTCGTTATAGTTTGTTACAAATATTCAGGAAAAATAAATATATTTAGTCGGATAAGTGAATAAAGATGGAAATATTTTCAGGGTAAATTTACGTTAGTTCTTGTTTCCAGCAATTAAGGGAAATAAATACAATTGTCTCTATAGAGCAAAAGCTCGATATATTATTAATAGATATTTTAATTTTAATCCTGCCAAATAATTTTCATCTTAATATGCGGCATTTGTTAAAATATATTTTAAACAGCTTACTAGACAATGCGGCATTAACAGGTATGGGATTTATCCTGAATAAATAATAATAAAACAAAAGCAGACTATTTAAGAATCTGCTTTCAGAAGATCAGAAAACAGATATATCGAATACAACAAAGGTAATTTTTATTGCTTAACGTAGAAGTAAAGCAGATGAAAGATATCGTTTTTTTATATACCCAGTCTTTCTTTTAATAATGGAGCTATATTTCTGCTTACAGGGATAATGCTTTCATCTTCATCATTCAGATGAACTATATATCTGCCTCCTTCATAATACTTGATGTGTTTTAGGTAATCTGTATTTATAATAAATTGTTTGTGTACCCGAATAAACCTGGTTACGGGAAGTTTTTCTTCTATTGATTTTAAAAGCTGATTGACTGCGTAATCTTTTTCTGTTGTGTGCAGCGTTGTTTTTTTTCCATGCGATGAAAGATAGATAAGGTTATCAAATTTTATTAAATAGTGGATTTCATCTTCTTTAATTGAGATTGAGTGCTCCCTGGCTTCCTGTTTCATCCGAAATGTTATATTTTCCAAATCACGTTCCAGATTTTCTTTTTTATAATTCAGGTGCTCAATTATGATTGTCAGAGTTGTAACTGTTAATGCTATCAGTAAAACAAGAATAAGATGATCAAACACAGAGCAGGTAATGAGATTGAGCAGATTATTTGTAATTAAGCAGCGAATTACATTTCCGGTAAAAGCTGCAAGCAATACCAGAATCAAAACTACAGGTATTTCAATATAGGGAGGTTTTTTCAGAAGAAAACGGGATGTAGTATAACCTGTCAATGCGGACATCGTTGAAATAATAAACGTCATTATTGCAATTTCAATAAATAGCAATACTGCTGGAGTCTCTGAATCAGTTACTTTAAAAGCAAAAATTATAACTGAAAGCGCGGTATTTATTATTATCCAGATAAAAATTTTTTTTATGCTTTTTAAAGATCCGGGCATGGTTTTTATCTCTGATTTTATTTAAATATTTAACTGAAACTTTATCCGAACAGTATTTTCTTTTAAATTCTTTATCCGGCATTTAGTTTTTCAAGTTTATTTTTTCTGCTTTTTAATTATTAAGGCAAGGAAGAGGATGACATATAGCAAACCTGATGCGACTTTAAAACGGAGTGGATTGGAGCGATACTGACTCTGAAACGGAGGGGATAGCAGCAATAGCGGTTTTGAAACGGAGTGGATCGAAGCGATCCTGAATATAAATGTAGAGGATACTGTTAATTTATACCGGCTTCATTGGGCTATAAGAAATTGGTCAGCATTATGGAACAGAAGGTTAGAGAATCATGATTTTAGATGCTTCATGATAACGCTGACTTTAAAATAAAATAATGTTGACCTCTTATTATTTATTCAAATATCAATTAATTTATCTATCCGGACTGGTTTTTAATAAAGCTCCCCTCCGCGAGCAGCGGAGTATCAAAAATAAAATTGGTAATTTTCCACAGCAAGTACAGGCTTCCTGCAAAAGCTGCGGGAAATTAAACCACAGGGAGAGTAAAATTCATCTAAATTACTGCAGGTGGGATTATGAAAAATTTAATCAAAAGACTCAGGGAGGAAAAGTCAAAAGCGCTCCTTGGCGGCGGCGAAGAAAAAATTGCAAAGACCCATGAGAAAGGAAAGCTGACTGCACGGGAGAGGATTGAACTTCTCCTGGATGATGGAAGTTTTAATGAATTCAATGTTCTTATTAAACACAGGATTGGGGCTGCAGGTGATGGAATATTAACAGGATATGGAACTATTGACGGCAGAACGGTTTGTGTTTTCGCGCATGACGCGACTGTGTTCGGAGGATCAGGCGGCTATATGCACGGTCGGAAACTTTATAAGATTCATGAAATGGCTCTGAACATGGGTGTGCCTCTGATCGGATTGAATGACTCCCCAGGAGCCAGGGTAATCAGGCCTGACATGGCAGGAAGCGATGATCCTTATCGCGTAAGCGATGAAAAACACTCAGGTGTTGTTTTTTTTATAAATACGCAATGCTCAGGCGCTGTTCCCCAGATAAGCGCTATTCTAGGGAATTGTACGGGCGGCTCAGTTTATTCCCCTGCGCTGACAGATTTTATCTTTATGGTTGATAATCTTTCTCATATGTTTATCACAGGACCGAATGTAGTTAAATCAGTAACAAGAGAAGATATAAGCATGGAAGACCTTGGCGGCCCTGATGTCCATTGTAAGACAACAGGAGTAGCTGATTTCAGGGTAAAGAGCGAACAGGAATGTATGCAGGAGATACGCAGATTATTATCCTACCTGCCTTCTAACTGGAGAGAAAAACCTGCAAGAATAGAAACAGATGACGATCCGGAGAGACTCGCGAATAATCTTGGAAATATAGTACCTGCTGAATCAAAGAAAGGATATGATATGCATAAGGTAATCAAAGAGATTACCGATCGCGGGGAATTCCTTGAAGTTAAACCGGAATTTGCAAAAGAGATTATTACGGGATTCGCAAGGATTGACGGAAATACAGTAGGTATTGTAGCCAACCAGCCGATGGTTCTTGCAGGCTGCATGACTGTCAACAGCTCGGATAAACAGGCACGGTTTATCAGGTTTTGCGATGCTTTTAATATTCCCATACTGCTTATGGTAGATACTCCGGGTTATCTTCCGGGAAAGGCCCAGGAACATATGGGTATAATTCGCCACGGGGCAAAGGTGCTATATGCATTATCAGAAGCCACTGTCCCCAGGACAGCTATTCTGCTGCGGAAGGTATACGGCGGCGCAGCTCTGGGCATGGGCATATTGCCGGGTTTCGGTACGGATCTTATATACGCGTGGCCTACGGCAGAGATAGGGCCGATGGGCGCGGAACAGGCAGTATCACTTTTCTTTGACAAAGACATCAAAGCTTCGGAAAATCCTGAAGAATTCAGAGCCGCAAAGATTAAGGAATATATGGAGCAATTCACTGATCCGCTTTCGCTTGCTTCTGATGTTACCTATATACAGGATATTATAGAACCGGCGGAAACAAGACGCTGTATCACAAGGTCTTTCAGGCTGCTGCAGACCAAGAAGATCAGCAAAATCCCGAAACGGCACGGCAATATTCCGATGTAACAAATACAATTACTCCGGAAATATCAATCGTTGAATCTTAACAGCTGCAAAGCATTATATCTATAAATTACCGGGAGGTATTCAGAATGAATTTTGAATTGAGTGAAGAGCAGAAGATGCTAAAGGATATGGCCCGAAAATTCGCGGAGCAGGAAATGATGCCAAGCCTGAGGGAATTTGAGAGCGCCAGAAAAGTAAACCATGACCTTATTAAAAAAATGGCACCACTCGGTTTGCGGGGGATTCATATAGCAAAGGAATACGGCGGAGCCGGTCTGACCTATGCAGATGCTGTTATTATATGGGAAGAACTGAGCCGCGCAAGCTGGACACAGACTCTTATCTCTATCGGAGACAGCGTGCTTGCAGGTACTGTTCTTATGAAAGCGGCAACTGAAGATCAGAAACAGAAATATCTCCCGCCTATGTGCAACGGCGATATTTTTATTGCAGTAGGGGCAGTTGAACCGAATGCCGGAAGCGACGCCGGATCTATCGAGACTAAGGCTGTTCTTGACGGCGATGAATGGGTAATAAACGGAACAAAAAATTTCATTACAGGCGGCGGGATTGCAGAAACAATGCTTGTTCTGGTACAGACCGACAAGAGTCTTGGAGCAAAAGGAATAGCAATAATTGCAGTTGATAAAGATAGTCCGGGATTTTCCAGCACAGATGTGGAATTCGTCGGAGGGCTGTCGTGCAATGCAGCAAATCTCTCTTTTGCTGACTGCAGAGTGCCTAAAGAAAACCTGATAGGTGAAGTAGGAAGGGGGCTCCAGAATGTCCTCGCCGGTATCAACACCGCGCGTCTCTTTATATCAGCCAGCGCAATAGGAATGGCGCAGGGATGTCTTGATGCGAGTATAAAATACAGCAAAGAACGCGAGCAGTTCGGAAAGCCTATAGGCGGATTTCAGCTGGTACAGGAGTCGATAGCAAGAATGCAGGCAGAGATATTATCTGTCAGATGCCTGGTCAGCTATGTTGCTGATCTCGTTACCAGAGGCCAGAGGCACGGAAAAGAATTGTCTTCGGCAAAGCTGCTGGCTTCGGAACTTGCTGTTCGGGCATCCACTGAGGCTATAAGAATTCACGGTGCATACGGGTGCACAGACGAATACCCGGTCGCACATCACTACAGGGACGCGGTTCTCAGTACCATACTTGGCGGTACATCCGAGATGCATAAGCTGACCATTGGCCGCGAACTGCTGGGTATAAATGCTATGATTTAGGCTAAAGCTATGTTATCTTACTGAATCTTTTGTCTGGGAAGTTCCAGACTTTATCTGTAATTCCTGTCTATGCTGCTTAAGCAGTATATTGCTGCTTTGCAGCAGGATATCTATGTTGCCTTGAAGTGGTATATTATTATCCTAAATATAAGTTGATTTGAATTAATCATAACGTTTATCGGAATTTCGGGAAAAACCTGCCTGTTCTTTTAATATACTCCATATATTCATCACCATATATCTTAAGCAGCTTTTTTTCTTCCCCGAGTGTATGGCCATATACGACAATGCAAATATATAGAAATAATATTAATGCAATTATATTATGAATAATTAATAAACAGCCGAACGCAGCCAGATAAAAAGCAAGATATCCCGGATTGCGTAAATATTTGTATATGCCGTCTGTGATTAACTCAGGACGTTTATTAGAATAAAAACCTTTTTTTACTGACCTGCCGACTGAGGTTGTAAATAAAATGTACAGGATAAAAGCAATACACATTATAATTATTCCGATTATATCGATATGATAATTATCAGCAAATGGAAAGTTCCAGAACCAGTTGCGGCTTGGGAAATAAAAGAAGTATAAAAGAATGTTAAGTGTAAAAAGAATAAACGCGAACCCGAAGAACATTTCCCATTTTGATTGTATTCCATATTTTTCGGATACTGAACGTTCAAACTTGCTTTCAACTTTGCCGTATGTAAGAAAATGATGTATCCAGAATGCAATGATCCATATAAGAAGAAAGATTTGCGTGTAATGAAATTTCATTTTGCTTTATGTTCCTTTTAGTGAAAGTTTTTTTTATCTTGATAAAGGAAAAATGCTGATAAATGATTTCCTGATCATTCGGCTTTAAGGATCTTATGGATTCAGGTGATTTAAAGATCTCACGAAGCGCTGGATGTTTTCATCTCTTCTTCAGACAGCATTTTATACATCTTCTTCTGGACTGCATCACGAAATTGTATTACACACTCTTTGCGTGAACCTTTAATTAAAGGATCAGGATATACCGGTTTCCCTATAATCAAAGTAATGCGGGGTTTTTTACGTATAGTTGAGACAATCCTGCCGGGTTCCCTGAATTTAAATACCATTGGAAGAACAGGCGTATTGGATTTCAGTGCCAAATGAAATGCGCCGTTCTTGAAAGGCCGAAGTTCTTTATTCCAGAGTCTAAGCGATACTTCCGGAAAGAAATGTATGATCCTGCCTTTTTGCAGTTCTTTATGCATTGAAAGGAGAAAAGCGTGAAGCGATTTTGGAGACTCTGGTATAGGGACGCCTCCTAAAATCCGTACCAGCCACCTAATTACGGGTATTTCAAAATTGGATTTTATAGACGTAAAAAAAGGTTTACGCGGAAATAGAGTGCACGCGACCATGGATGAATCCATAAAATGAATATGATTTGTAACAGTGATAGCTCCGCCTTTTATATAACGTATATTCTTTTTGCCCATTATTCTCAGTCCAAAAAAGAGGTGCGATACCAGGGTCAACAGAGGAATTACTATTATATAAAATAAAAGCGCTGAGCCTAGTCTGAAAAAGATATTCCTGTTCACAAAGGAAAAATTCTCGTCTATTTTATATTCGGCCGTAGTAGGCAGTTTGATCACATGAGCATTGGGATCACTTTCATGCTCAGTTTTTATTTTCTGTTCAAGAATAATACTTCTATAAACATCCTCCATTTTTTCTATTGATTTCTCAATTGTGAATTCGGAAGCCCTTTGCAGGTAACGAACACCTGCATTTTGTTTTTCTTCAGGATGCTCAATCCAGTATTCAATTTTCAGGCAGAGATCTTTTATACTTTTGTTTTTAAACAGGCTGCGTTCATCAAGTGCAAACTGCTTGGTAGCGCTTTTCTTGGAATCTGAGATTAACGGCACCAGGCCGCATGATATCGCCTCAATACAGGCTATGGCTTCAATTTCCACTTCCGAAGCATGTACATACAGATCAGACTGATTATATATTTTTAACAGCTCATCTTTATTTACATATTTAAAAAATGGAGGATTCGGTAATTTCCTTGAGATGCGTTTGTAATAGTTTAAACGGGGGCCTTTACCCAGAAATATTATCTGTATCAAATTGCGATATTTTGATTTAAGCACAGCTTTGATAATGAGATCCTGTCTTTTTTCTTCCGACAGCCTGCCTACCATCAATATGACAAATTTATTTTGCCATTCCTCTGGTTTTTCTATTTTAAGCTGTTTGAAGATAGTATCAACACCATTGGAAATTATATGCATTGTGGCTTTATAGCCATGACGCTTTAATTCTTCCGCTATAAAAGGTGAGGGGCAATGAATGTGCTGTATATGTCTGTAAAACCTGTAACGAAACCAGAAATAAATAAACCTGGCAAGGGGAAGCAAATATTTCATTCTGATATTGTATGTGATATTTTCAGGCTGACAGTGAAAAGCAGCTATGCATGGGATTTCCATCAGATTAGCGATTATCCTGTCTGCAATGCTCAGTTTAAAGGGCAGGAAAGAATGTACTATATCCG
>CAZVYR010000133.1:0-9800 GCA_964631555.1 uncultured Leptospirales bacterium | reverse complement strand
CCGTTTAAAGATACATCAGGACCTTCGCTTAATATTCTTATAAAACTTATGAGTATGGTTTCAGTTGTATTTGCCGGTGTTGTTGTTAAATATTCAAATGAAATCGGGAAGTTGCTCGGTTTTTAATATTATTAAATATAGAATTTCCCCAATATCTGTTTAACTAAAAAAGTTGCCCAAAAGGCAGCTTTTTTAATATTTTAATTTATTTATTTTAAGTCAATTTTTAGTATAATATTTTGTTTGGTTTTTTGTTTAATATTTAAATATTGTGAAGTAATTAGCACCGATTGTTTAGCAAATTTTTTATTAAGTTTTTCAGAGAATTATCTTCTAAAAAATAGATATACTCACTAATATTAAGCACTGTTTCGATTTATTCAATCATTTAATATTAAATTTTATTCAAAGGCTTGTTTGATTGATATTGGACTCTTTTGTATACGGTTTTGAAACGGAGGGGAAGGAAATAGATGAGAGCAATGAGAGTACTTGAATAGGCGGGTAATTTATGAAACTTGTTAATTTAACAGGTATATTTTTCGTTTTATAAAATATTTGACAATTCTCTTAATTCCTCATAAGAATGTATAACTTTTAATTATTCCCTACATCCTTCTTAACTTTTGTTATTAAAAATGAGAATATATTATATTATTGTTATTCTTCTCATCTCACTAAACTCGTTTGCAACTAACCTTAATTATAACAATGTACAGGGTAAATGGCGATTGATGTATAAACGCAATTATGGATATGAATTTCGGTTTCAGAATAATTACATTTCCTATGCTATTCTATATTATGGCACCAGTGCATTGGTTTTTAAAGGAATCTACTCGCTGGAAGGGAATGAAATTAGAATAAATATTAACGCAATGAAAAATGAGGCAAATATTCACAGGATAAACTTTAGAAATAAATTCGTAAAAACCTCTTCATCGTATTTTATTTTTAATGGGGAGTTTCAGGGAAATAAAACAAATAAAATTCTTATTCTAAAGCCTTTGAAGACAATCATAGACGGGAACGAATCAAACGGTTATTTTGAACCTGAAGTAAAATTAAAGAGATCTTATTAGATGTATATTGAAAAACACTATTTTTATAATAATAGGTCACAAAAGATTGCTGCTAAAATATATAAAAATTCTGATTCGACAAAAGGAGTCATCTTTTCTCATGGTTTGTTCTCAACAAAAGATGGTTATAAGATAACTATGTTAGCTGAAGATATTGTTAATCTTGGGTTTACATTATTGACTTTTGATTTCTCTTTTGTGGGAGAATCAGAGGGAAATATATCTGAGCTTTCTATATTACAGGAAGTGGATGATCTGAATAGTTCTTTTATTTTTTTTAAAAAATATGGTATAGAAAATATACATCTTATTGGTTCGAGCATGGGCGGGCTTGTGTCCCTGCTTTTTTCATCAGTTATAAAGGGTATTTGTTCTCAAAGTCTTATTGCGGCACCTGTCGTTTTGAATGAGCTTATATGCAGAACCGGAATAAAGAATATAGACACTCTTCCGGAAGATGGGGCAACAGAAATAGATGGAATATTAATAAATAATACTTTCTTTAAGGAGATAAAAAAAATTGCTGTAGAAAGAGCAATCGCTAATACTCATATTCCTACACTTTTAATACATGGATTTCTGGATACGATTGTACCTGTAAAAGATGCTGTGTATTTAAATAAAAGTTTAACCTGTGAAAAAAGAATGGTATTGATTGAGGATGGCGAACATAACCTCACCAGAGATTCAGATTTAAAAATTATCTCGCAAAATATACTGGAATGGTTAATTATTCACAATTAGTCTATATATTATATATTCTTTGAAGTCAGATTTAATATATTTTTATATAAAGAATAGCCATTGTTCTTTTTTATTAAGAGGATAAATTTTTAAGCGCGTTTTTTATTAAAGCTTCCAGAGATATTTCATCTGATTTTTCCAGAATATCATTAATCGAATTAGAAGCTAGAGACTCATCAAAGCCAAGAGATGTGAGAGCTTCCACTGCTTCATTCCTCAGCGAAGGTTTTAAATTATTCGTAGGATTATATAAATTTAATTTCCGGATCTTCCTCTTAAGTTCAAAAATTAGCTTTTCAGCTTTATTTTTCCCGATTCCTGGTATTTTTGTCAATAGTAAAGTATTATTCTTTTGCACAGCATCTATCAATATTCCAATATCAATACCCGAGAGAATGGAAAGCGCCATTGTCGGCCCAATACCGCTGATATTCAACAAGATGCTGAAAAGCTGCTTTTCATTATCAGAAATAAATCCAAAGAGTTTTAGTTGATCTTCTTTATGTAATGTGTATATATAAAGCTGAATTTCTTTATTATTTTGTATAGCTTCGTATGTTGATAAGGGAATAAATACTTGATAGCCAACACCCTGGACATCCAGAATGAGTTCTGTTGGCTTTATTTCATCGATTTTACCTTTTAGTTTAGAAATCATTTTTGCTTTTCAACTCTATTTTTTATAAAGCAAGATATGCATATCCAGTATCGTTAAATCACCTATTTGTTCCTGTTTATCTGGAATAATTTTTTGGTTTTATTTATTTTATTGTTATATTTTTTTGTTTAAAAAGTGACAAACTGTAACTGCAAGTGCATCTGCAACATCGTCAGGCCTAGGGATTTCTTTAAGTTTGTAGATTTTCATTATCATATTCTGGATTTGATCCTTGGTTGCCCGTCCGTAACCTGTAATTGATCTTTTAATCCTGGACGGGCTATATTCGGTATATGATATATTATTTAGTCTCGCAGTAAGTAAAATTACACCAATACATTTTGCAACATCAATGGCAGTTTTTGTATTTTTTGTAAAAAATAATTGTTCTATAGCCAGGGATTCAGGTTTATATTTATCAATAATATTTATTATTTTTAAATGGATTTGCAAAAGCCTTTCATCAATACCAAGGTCAGATGCAGTAATTATTGAACCATAGTCGATGATTTTTAACCCACTATCTACAACAGCCCAGCCAAGTGTACCATAACCTGGATCAATGCCCAGAATTTTCACTGCTCCTCGCTGATCTTTTTCATAATATCGTATGATATGTCATAATTTGAGTAAACATTTTGTACGTCATCCTGATTTTCAAGGAGTTCAATAAGATTCAGGCACTGGGAAGCCCTTTTTTCATCAAGACTTATTGTTGTTGCGGGAATTTGTGTAATCTCACTATATATTAAATTTAGATTTTTTTGCTTAATTATATCATATATATCATTATAATTTTCAGCCCCTGTTATTATCACAATATTTTTCTCTTCTGTTTTTATGTCTTCAACGCCATGATCGATCAGAGTTTCTATCATTTCCTCTTCAGTTGTTTGTCCTGATTCGACAATCAACATTCCTTTTCTTTCGAATAAATAAGATACGCTTCCGGTCTCTCCAAGATTGCCTCCGTTTTTAGAAAATATTGTTCTGATTTCAGGGGTGGTTCTATTTTTATTATCAGTAAGGCAATCAATCATTATTGCAACTCCACCTGGGCCATATCCTTCATATCTGACTTCTTCATATACTATTCCATCAAGTCCGCCGGATCCTTTTTTAATAGCTCTTTCTATATTATCATTAGGCATGTTGTTTTCTTTTGCTTTGGCAATAGCTGTGCGAAGCCGGGGATTTGAAGTTAAATCATCGCCTCCCATTTTTGCAGCAACAGTAATTTCTTTAATCAGTTTTGAAAACAATACGCCTCTTTTTGCATCCTGTGCACCCTTTTTTCTTTTAATCGTTGACCATTTGGAATGACCGGACATTTTAAAACCTCTTAATAATAAAAGACTTACAAATTATATTATAACAATTCACCTATATATTAATATCCCCTATTAATTTTCAACTTTAATTTTCTTATCTTTTCTCGTGCATTGTTTGAGTGATAATCATAGTATATAGCTTCCTTATAGTACTGTATTGCTTCATTTAATTTATCTGTTCTTTCAAATGCTTCCGCCAGATTCCAACGAATTTTACCTGGATTTAATTTAGAAAATTCATAATTCATTTCCCTGGCATTCAATTCAATTTTTCCTTTTTCCTCTTGTAAATTCTGATATTCGGTATATCTGTCAGAAAGCTGCCTGTCTTTTATTGTAGATTTAATATTGCGTAATTGTTCGCTTATTTTAATAACTTTGTTATTATTTACATCCATCTCTTCCTTGAGTTTATCGTGATATATTTTTGTGCTCATATAAGATTGAATTGCCTTTTCATAGTTCAGGTTTTGCATATTGATATCGCCCTGGTACTCAGCAGCTTTTGATCTTCTGAAAAGGTCGTCTTTAGGCAAATATTGAAGTGATTTACCGAAACAATCAAGAGCGAGTTTCTGGTTCCCTGTCCTTTTATATGATAGATATCCGAGTGCGAAAGCAATATAACCATCATTGCCTTTTATTTCCAGATACTTTTTATAATATTTTTCCGTTTCAAGATACTTTCCGACTTCTTCATTTAAATTCCCTAATGTTAAATAAATATCTTCAGGAATACTGTCTCCTTTGGATTCAATATATCTTTTCAGGTGGAAAATGGCTTTCCGTTTTTTATTTGTTTTTGTAAGAGCTTTACCAAGCTCAAGTGAGTAATTAAAATTCTTTGGATTTAAAGAATACGCTGTTTCCAGAGTATCTATATATGCATTATAATATCCCAGATTTTTATAAACTTGGGAAATTTCATAAAAAATAAAATCATCTTTCAACGGTTTCAGGTATTTGTAACGAAGGCATTGACGATAATGATTCAGCGATGCATAGTCTTCATTAACTTTAAATAAGCATCTTGCTGCATAAAGATGAAGTGTAAATAATTCTCTATTGTCCTCAATAAAAGACATCTCTATCTTTTTTTTTCTGAATAAGTTATATATTTTCTTTTTTTCTATTTTTTTTTCAATATTAATGTCATCAGTTGGAAATTTTTGGTTATCGTTTTTTATATTATAAATCGTTTTTAGTTTTCCTTTAATAAGTTTTAATGCTTCAGTATAATTTCCTGTATTGTATAAAGCCAAATAGTCGGATTCTGTATTATTGTCAGGTTCCTGGGCATACAGTAACAAAGCGATAAACAAGAAAATCGTGATTAATAAAGAGTAACGGTTTATATTATTCATGGCTGGAAAAATCATTTATTGTTGGTAATACAATTTTATATAATTTATAATATTTACTATGGTTAAATTTAAACACCAGATAAGCATAGCATAGCGAAGTAAAAGAATCAATGATTGAAAAGAGTAGTTAATTCTTTATTTATTATCGGCCAAAAAAAAAGTCTATCAAAGTAATATATATGAAATTATGGAAGGGATAAATATTTACTGATTCTGTCTGCGAAATTAGGCTTTGTGAGGAATACGAACCATCTTTACTCTTCTTTTTTTTATTTTCTGTGCACCTTCGGGATTATACTTATTTTGTACATCTTCAATTGAGTGAGTTAACAACATTCTTATTGCATCTTCTGTTTTATTAAGGACATCGATTAATATTAAATTCTCTTCTTCAGTAAAATCTTTATATAAATATTCTTCCAGAGTTTCTTCCTCTGCTGGCGCCCCGATTCCTATTCTGACTTTTGCGAATTTATCAGATTTTAATGCTTTAGCTATGGATTTGATCCCCGAATTGTTTAATGAGGACAAGATATAATCAACCCTGAGCTCTCCGAAAGGCAAAGTATGATCTCCAAGAACACATATGATCTCGCTAACAGTTATTCTGATAAAAGAAGCAATGTAAAGAACAGATTCTCCGATAAGTTCCACAAAAGTCTGCGGCTTTAAAAGTACTACCTCTGCATTATCTATTGTACCCCTTCCGATAAGGGATTTTTTTTTCTTAACTTTAATGTCGATATTCTCATTATTCCCTAGTATCTCTACAACTTTAAAGCCAATATTTTGTCTGTTGTTTAAGTATTGTTCACCCGGATTTCCAAAACCGACTATTAGTTTCAATACGGCAATTCACCTCCTTAAGAAACTTTTTCATAAAAAAAGTGTATATTTTCTTTTTAGTCGTTACCCTCTTCCTTTTGTTCATTACTTACAGCTTCAGATTTTTCTTCTAATCCTTCAGCCGCTTCGATTTCTTCAGCTTCAGCTTCCTTAACTTGAGGTACTACCACAGAAAGTATAACGCGATCAGGAGTACCCATGAATT
Organism: uncultured Leptospirales bacterium; assembly: GCA_964631555.1. Classification (GTDB taxonomy): domain Bacteria; phylum Spirochaetota; class UBA4802; order UBA4802; family JAFGDQ01; genus CAZVYR01. Next base: position 3,570 of record CAZVYR010000133.1, on the reverse strand, counting down.
TAATAGATTCACCAAGATCAATATTTTCTATATGAATGGATTCACCTATATCCAAATTGTCAACATTAAGAACGATCTGTTCGGGTAGATCTTTCGGCAGACATTCTATTTCCAATTCCCGTTCAAATATCTCAAGGATGCCTCCTGTTCTTACACCTTTTGGAGTACCTTCAATTTCTACGGGAACAAGTGTCCGGATTTTTTCACCGGCAGTTATTTTAAAGAAGTCGATATGTATTATCTCACTGGTTACAGGATCTAACTGATAATCCTTAACGAATGCTTTATGATTAGGATCATCCGGCTTATTTGTAATATTTAAATCGATTAATACACTTTCAGAGATGTGACCCTTGAAAATTGAAGAAAAGATTTTAGTATCAATTTTCAATGACTCCGCATTACCATGAGAGTATAACACAGCAGGAATAAATCCGTTTCCCCTTAGACGGGTACACGCGTTTTTACCAAAGTCATTTCTTAATTCTACGTTTAATGTTCGTTCTTTCATTTGATTTTCTCTCTAAATTCAATTGATATTTATTACAAATTTTATCTGAGGCGCCAGGATTCGAACCTGGGGATGCCGGGACCAAAACCCGGTGCCTTACCGCTTGGCTACGCCTCAAAAAAAGACAATAATATGAAAAATATGTTTAATACAATTATACTTTTTGTAAAAAGATTTCTGCAAATCATCTTCTATGATATTCAGTAATGAATTCTTTATTTAAAAAAAAATATTATTGAATATTAAAGCAATCGTGTAATAAAAACTCTTGCCTTTGTCCTCAGCTTATCCCTTGCGATTTCTGCTTTTTTTATATCTTTAAAAAGGCCGATTATACTTGAGCCGCTCCCTGTCATTGTAACATATTCAGGCATAAATCCGGCAATCTCATCTTTAAGTTCCTTAAGTTGAGGATATATGGAAAAAGCATGCTCCTCAAAGTCATTCTTTAACAGTCCTTTAAAGCTTGAAATATTTCCCTCTTGCAAGCCTTGCCTAAAGGAATTTTTTTTATGATTAATTTCCTCTTTTGTTAATTTCAGTCTCCTGCCTCTGTTCAGGGAAGCATAAGCATCTTTTGTATTAATAATTATACCACTGTTTGCAACTAATATCCAGTAATTTAATCTACCTTCTATTTTTTCGATAATTTCCCCGATTCCTTCGCATATAGCATAACCACCTGCAAGGCAATATGGGACATCTGCTCCTACTGAGGCACCGAGCACTAAAAGTTCGCTTTCCGTTAATCCTTTTTGCTCAGCGATAAAATAGTTATTCAGAAATCTTAAAACACTTGCCGCATCACTACTGGCTCCGCCAAAACCTGCAGCAGCCGGAATATTTTTCTCTATGGAGACAATTATCTCCGCGGATTTACGAATTCGCTTAAAATAGAATTTGATAGCTTTAGTAATAAGGTTATCTTCTTTCTTGACAGATAATAATATATCACCGTATATTCCACCCATAGGCTGAATATCTATTGAAATATTATGAACTGTATTATTAAAAACGTTTAGCCGTTTGAATGTTAACCGATCGAATAGATCAAGGCTGGCATTGAAACAAAATATATTGTGATATAAATCACTCCTCTTATTGAGTACTTCTAAATGAAGATTAACCTTAGCGTATGCTTTAGCATTATATGTCAATTAGATTTTTATTTATAAAAAAATTTATGTTCATTAAGGATTTTATTTTTTATTTGTCAAGTAATTTATTATAACTAATTCATTAGCAGGGGGACTGAATTATTTCTCGGGTAAATTATGGCTGGTCTGAAAATGCAGATCGTAATCCACCCCTCCCGCATGGTGCTACCGCCCCTTAATAAATTTGTTTCTCAGAAGTTAGAGCATATATGCAGATAAATATATAAATACTTTAACCGTTTTGTCATCCGGGATGAAGTTTAGCGTGTATGGAATCCTCTTTTATACCGGATTTTATTGAATACGACTTTGAAACGGAGGTGAGAGGATTCAAATATGCAGTTGAAAAGGCAGCAGAGGAAGCCGCTGGAGCTATGCCGGTCTCTGCTCCGGCATGGATTTTTGATCTCATATATTGCGATATATACAGATTGTACCCGCTCATGTTCATAAAGCGCGCCTTTCTGTTGAATGCGTATTTCTCGTCCGCTGTCATGGACTGCCATGACAGGACAGCATTGCGGAACGCGCAACGCACTCTCCTCTGCGCCTCAGTATCAGGGTTGCGCGGAATAACGTGCATACGCACGCACTGTGTCCCCGCGCCGTTAACGGCGCGACGCCTGTAATAGAATACCAGGTTCCCAATGCGACCGTGTATTGATCTTATCATAATATTCGGCGTTGCTATTGCCATGACATTTCTCCTTTATATATATACCCCTTGCTTTCGGTTTACGGGCTTTTTTATACCCCTCTACTTATATATACAATTTTACCTTACACTTTTGGGGTATTTTTAAGAGTTTTCCCGGGTTTTTTTGAATTTTTTTTCAGGATTTTAAAAAAAATTGCTTTTTTTATATAGGTTTTATATGGGAGCAGAATTGAAATTTGGGTAAATTATAACTAATTTAAAAATATCCTCAAAATTTTTCTTTAATTGTTATATTAAAATGATTACCCGGGATTTAATTCACTCCCCCGTTTAATTTAAATAAGGATAAATAAAAAATTATAGACAAGCTGGAAAAAAGTATAATAATAAGCAAAAATTGTATGCGCCTGTAGCTCAGGGGATAGAGCAATGGCCTCCGGAGCCATGTGTCGCACGTTCGATTCGTGCCAGGCGCAAAGATAATATCCTTTTCCTTGTGATGAAAAACTATCTCATTATCTGGCCGTCAGCGATATATAAATACACAATTTATACTTGATAGAAATTAAAATAAATATCTTTAATTATTTGCTAAGAAAAAAGACTGCATCTCTGCGATTTCTTCCACACAATTTAAAACCAAATTGATAACAGTTTTTATCTTATAAAAATTAAAAATAAAAACTCTTTAGTTATATTTATTTTTTATATTTACACAGGTTAATAATTCTTGATCATTTTAAGTATCTATTTTTTATAAACAATATTTATATAATTTTTTTTGAAATCAGCTTTTAATTAAACTTGAGAATTCAGAATAAGAAATAAAACAAACATTATTTAGTAATCTTTTGGAAGAGATTCTCAAACTATATATAAATTATTGAATAAAAACAGTCTTACTATTTCAAATCATTCATAATTAAAAAACTAAAAAAATAATAATTGTAGAAATTATATATATTTTTTAGTAATTTATTAATCAGGACTATAAGTAATATAAAATGAAAGATAATTACGATATAATAATTATAGGGGCTGGCCATGCAGGTGCAGAGGCTTCTCTTGCATGTGCAAGAATGGGTTTTAACACGCTTATCCTTACTGGAAATCTCGACACAATATGCCAGATGAGCTGCAATCCTGCAATAGGCGGTCTTGCCAAAGGTCATCTTGTAAAAGAGATAGATGCTATGGGTGGTGTTATGGGCAAGGTGATTGACCGCACTGGAATTCACTTTAAG
>CAZVYR010000132.1:0-9845 GCA_964631555.1 uncultured Leptospirales bacterium | reverse complement strand
TATTATACAGTTAAGTATAATAATAATTATATGAACTGTGTACTCAGAGGTAAATTACGCAGAAACGAAGAACTTCAATTATTCTCCAATCCCATAGTAGTCGGAGACAAGGTCGAGTTTTCCATAAATGATGACGGGACAGGCGTAATAGGCTCTGTATCAAAAAGAAAAAATATCTTCTCAAGAAAAGAAAAAGGAAGAAACAAGAAAGAAGACATTATTGCCAGTAATCTTGATCTTTTAGTCATCATTCAGTCCTTTAAGCAGCCAAAGCTGAACCTGAGGTTTGTTGACAGACTGATCATAAGAGGAAAAAAAGATAAAATACCGGTATTACTGACAATCAATAAATTAGATCTTGCTGAAAAAGAAATAATCGATTATATTAATAATTATTATCAAAACGCGGAAATCAATTTGCTTATGACCAGTACCTTTACAGGAGAAGGCATGTCCGACCTGAAAAAGAACCTGTCTCTAAAAACCTCCCTCCTGGCCGGATATTCCGGCGTCGGCAAAACAAGCATCTTAAATTACATGGATCCGTCGCTAAATCTAAGGACATCGGAAGTATCCGACAGAACAAACAAAGGTCGTCACACAACAGCTAATGCTGAAATGATAAATCTGTCTGATGATATTGCACTCATCGACACGCCGGGAATGAGAGAATTCGGATTAATGGATATTGAACCCCATATGCTGAGCGCATATTTCGGCGAATTTAACAGGTACAAAGATAAATGTTCATTTAAGCTCTGTACCCACGATCATGAACCGGACTGCGAAGTAAAGAGACAAGTTGAAAAAGGCAAAATCTTTTTCGACAGATATAAATCATATATAAACATTCTGTATTCATTAAAAGAATACTACGCAAGGATCTATGAATGATCGCTGTAGAAAATTTATCTGTATTATTTAAAGAGAAAGTAATCCTGAAAAATATAAATCTTGAAGTTATACAAGGAAATACCATTGTAATATTCGGCAAAAACGGGGCTGGCAAATCTGTTCTTTTAAAAACAATATCAGGTCTGATTACAGATTATAAAGGAACAATAAAAATTAACGGCATTGATATCAATATGCTCCATACATTATCTGGATATAAAAAAATACAGACAACGAATGAACCCACACTTGCGTATGTTTTCCAGAAAGGCGGGCTTTTTGACTCAATGAACGTATTTGATAACGTGGCATTTCCTTTACGAAGAATAAAGAAAAAAGAGAATGAGATACAGGATATAGTTACTCACTCATTAAAAAGAGTCGGATTATCCGGAAGTGAAAAAAAATTACCATCGGAATTAAGCGGGGGAATGCAAAAACGCGTAGGCCTTGCACGGGCAATAAGCACAAATCCTGACATTATACTGTATGATGATCCCACCGCAGGACTTGACCCGATATTATCGGATTCGATAACTGATATAATTCTTGATATTAAGAATATAAATCATTGCACTTCAATGGTAGTCACACATGATACAGAAGTTGCAAGAAAAATCGCTGATAAAGTAGCATTATTATATAATGGCGAATTTGTCTTCTCCGGTTCCAGTAATGATTTTTTTAATAGTGAAAATAATTATGCCCGTCAATTCATTGAAGGCAATCTTGAAGGGCCTATAGATATTTTTTAGAATAATATAAGAGCTAAAATAGTGATATATTTATTAAGCTGTTATCTTTAAAATCCATCAGATTATTAAAAAGCTATTCAATGACTTCTGAAAAAAGAAAAAACAAACGTATAAATGTATATAAAGAATATTTCTATTACCCGGAAAATAAAAAGAGAAAAATCAACTGTAAGCTGAATAATATCTCCATTACAGGAGCGTGCATTACATCCGAAGAAAACATTGAAAAAGAAGATATAATTTACCTGCATATCCACGGCGATCAGAACATGGCTCTAAAATCAAAAGCTGTCTGGAAAATCGAAAATCAATACGGCCTGCAATTTTTGCTGGATTCAAGCTCAGAATTCGAAAAAGTAAGTTATATAATGAACAATATAGTTAAACACGAAGAAATACAATAAAGCTCGCCGCCACACGCGACAACGCCGCAGGCATGGAAGAATCCTCATATTTTTAGAGAATTGCAACAACCTCAATTTATCCTAAAACAGATAAATTGTGATATGAATATAGCAATATCAGCATTATGAGTTAGTTCAATTAGACAATAATTGTAAACGATTATTCTTGACAAATATTAAGTAAATATTAGGTTTAGCAATCAGAACAGCATACTGCTCCGAATTCATACGATTATCAATTAAAATTCGAACAGAAACAGAATACGGTTGATTTAACAGCGTGCTTTCGGTAAAAAGTATATTATTTCAGACAAATAATAATATATGTGAATTGCTTTTTAAGATTAATTAAATAGAGAGTGATTGATATGAAAAGTCAGACTATTACAAAAGCCAATCTGGACTGGAAGAACCTTCCATTCAATTATATAAAAACAGATTACAATGTTCGAAGCTACTATAAAGACGGCAAATGGTCCTCACCGGAACTCACTTCCGATGAAAGTATTAAAATGCATATGGCTGACCCCTGCCTTCACTACGGCCAGGAAGCATTTGAAGGACTAAAAGTTTTCGAGACAATAGACGGAAGAATAGTAACCTTTCGACCTGACGAAAATGCTAAAAGATTACAGTCTTCATGCAGGCAGATCCTGATCCCGCCTATACCGGTTGAATTATTCCTTGATGCAGTTCATAAAGTTGTTGCAGCCAACACTAAATTCGTACCGCCGTATGGAACAGGCGCAAGCATGTACCTAAGGCCATTGGTCATCGGTGTAGGCCCCCAGGTCGGGTTAGGACCAGCGCGTGAATATATCTTTATTGTTTTTGCAACTCCGGTAGGTCCTTATTATAAAGGCGGATTCAAGCCGGTAAAAGCCCTTGTTCTGGAAGAATTTGACAGGGCAGCACCTCAGGGTATGGGATCATTTAAAGTCGGGGGCAACTATGCAGCAGGTCTTATAGGCAGTGAATACGGAAAGAAGAAAGGCTACCCGATTATACTATACCTTGATCCTAAAGAAAAAAAATACGTTGATGAATTCGGAACTTCCAATTTTATAGGTATTTCCGGAAATAAATACATTACACCTGATTCGCCTTCAATACTTCCAAGCATAACAAATAAAAGCCTGGCCACAATTGCAGGCGATCTTGGAATGATAATAGAGCGAAGGCGCATTGAAATCACTGAAATTGAAAACTTCGATGAAATAGGAGCTGTAGGTACTGCAGCCGTAATTACACCTGTAAACCTGATCCATTATAAAGACAGAGATTTCGTTTATGGGGATGATGACATCCCCGGCCCTGTAATTACTCAACTCTATAATAATTTAACAAAAATTCAAACCGGCGAAAATGAGGATAAACACGGTTGGTTAGAAGAAATTAAAGTATTATAAATTGTCTCGTCTGTGATAGCCTATTATCAATACTTCTCCACTGAGAAGCAGGCAAATAATAAATCGTTAAAAGCTTAGTCTGAAGCCGGGATTAGGACTTTACTACTCTTTCTGCCTGGGAGGCCAGATATTTTACAAGCGTTTGCTCATTAATATTTCCAAGATTTACCAGGATTATCCCGATTAAACCACCTTCTTCTTTTTGAATTTGCAAAGCTTTATCTAACTGTTCCTGCGATATTTCACCGCCCTCAACCAGCATCTCACCTAATAGTGGCTTACCCATTTTATTCCTCCTGCAATGTTTTAAATATAAAACAGAGTAATATTCCTCAATCCAGTAATATTAAAACATGAATCAATCAGATAAACATAAAAATGACTCTCATTTTAATAGGTTACAATAACAGTATAAAAGGAATCCGCCAATTATGGATATTTCAAACAAAGATTATTCATAGTAGAATAAAAAATAAATAATGTCAAACTAAAAAAGCCATATAATATATGAATTGACATTTGCAGTCCACAAATAAAAATATAATATTACTGGCTGATTAATTTGTTATAAAATAATGACTTTTTTCATCCGGCATGTTTAAAACATAATACTTCAAAGCTTCCATAGAAGAAAAGCAGTAAAATACTAACTCAGATAATAATAGTAAGGTTGAACAAAGGAGAAAACAGATGCATTCCTTCAGGGAAATATTCCCGGAAAAAGAATTTCTTTTCATAGCCGAAATAGGACTTAATCATAATGGAAATATCGATATTGCAAGAAGAATGATCAAAGACGCATATAACGCCGGGGCTAACGCGGTGAAATTTCAAACATTTGTTCCCGATAATATGAATTCAGTCTATACATCTTCGCTTATCTCCACAGGTATTGAAAAGGAACCCAGCAGCAGTGAAAGAGATTTCTTTAAACAATTCGTTCTTTCAAAAAAGGAATACTTTGAATTGTTTTCATTCGCTTCCGGGCTTAAAATCGAATTTTTCTCAAGTCCCTTTGATCCTGAATCAGTCGATCTCTTAGAGCAGACAGGAGTAAGATTATATAAAATAGCATCATCAGAAGTTACTAATCACATCTTGTTAAAAAAGATTGCAGCCACGAAAAAACCTGTTATCATGTCCACCGGAGTATCAAATGAATCTGAAATATCCTCTGCTATTGACATACTTAAAAAGAACGGGACCCCTGATATCATTCTGATGCATTGCGTTTCCTTATATCCGCTGCCGCTGGAATCAGCAAATTTAACAAGAATAACAGCGCTGAAAAACAGGTATAACCTGGAAGTCGGTTTCTCAGACCATTCGACGGACAGCAGAACCTGCGAGGTTGCTGCCGCACTGGGAGCAAAAGTATTCGAGAAGCACTTCATACCTGAACGTAATTTCGAATGCCCCGATAAAGACGTATCTGTAACGCCTGACGAATTCAATAAAATCGTTAAATCAGTCAGGCTAATAAATATAATGCTTGGCAGCGGTGAAATAAATTATAGCGAGTCAGAAAAAAAAGTTGCAAGATTAGCCAGAAAGAGTCTCTTTGCTAAGAGAAACATACCAGTGGGCAAATCGCTGACTTACGATGATGTTATTGCCAAAAGACCCGGAATCGGGATACCTGTTTATAACCTGGACAGTCTTATCGGTAAAGTGGCCAATACTGAGATAAAAGAAGATCATCTGATAAAATCAGAATACTTTGATTAAGAGGAATTTTTTAATGGCTTATAAAAAGACAATATTTTTAATACTAATAACCCTAAGTTTGCAGTGTACATTTTTCACTGTCAAAGACACTTTCTATACCGAACCTGAGCTTGCAATCCTTGAGAAAACCCTGGATGCCCTGGAATACGGGTATGGGTATGACTATAAAATAGAATTAAATTATATTTATTCATATTCCTTCAGTAAAGATAATCTTAACAAGAAAGAAAAAGCCTTTGCTGATATAATAGATAATTCGAATTTCAAATCAGTTCTCAACCTTTATGAGAAAATATTGAGATTACAGTCAATAACTGAATATAAAATGAATAAATATAAAAACGAAGCTAAATGGAAATATTATACATATATAAAAAATGATCTCCAGGGATCTCTTAATAATTACTCATCTCTGCTGTTAAAAAATATTCTCAGAAAAAACTCAGGCTTGGAAGACTTTCTTGCCATGAGGAAAGAATCAATAAACACCGAAGTAATAGATAAATATACCAAAAAGGATGAGATCGTTGATACCTTCTAAAATCCCAGTACCATCCCGGTTATAATAACAGAACTACTCCTTATTCCCTGGCGGAAAATTTTAAAAGCTCGACCTCAAATATCAATGTAGCCCTTGGAGGAATTACAGGCGGCCTTCCCTGGGGACCGTATGCCAGTTCTGACGGTATTATCAGCACCCGCTTCTCACCCTTTGACATAGTGAGGAATGCCTCATCCCAGCCCCTGATTACACGGCCGACCCCTATCGGTACGTCAATAGGCTCCCCCCTGTCATAAGAACTGTCGAATTTACTGCCGTCTGTAAAATACCCGGCATAGTGAGCCGTAATAATATTGCCTTTTCCAGGATTACCGCCGCTGCCCTGTTTACGCACAAAATACCTGAGACCGGAATTAGTTTCTTTTATCTTTGACTCATCAATACCGAGCTTCTTAAGAAAGGCCGATAAATTCTTTTCAGATTCTTCCCGCCGTTTTTTAAGCACTTCCTCATTAGCGGCAAACGCTTTTTCAGCATCAAATGCCTCTGCTCCTGCTCCGACTCTTTTTATTGACACCGACTCAATCAATACCTGCTTAACCGGTTTATCGTTTTGATCCGTCATCACGCTGCCTATCTCTCTAAGCACATCCATCCCGTGAACAAGCTTGCCCCATACAGTATGTTTGCCGTTGAGGTGAGGAGTCGGGGCAAGCGTAATAAAAAACTGCGATCCGTTTGTATCCGGCCCGGCATTTGCCATTGACAGAATACCTGGGGCATCATGCTTAAGCTCAGGGACAAACTCGTCAACAAACCTGTACCCCGGGCCGCCCGCTCCCGTACCGAGCGGGCATCCGCCCTGAATAACGAATCCCTGTATAACACGATGAAAAGTCAGCCCGTTGTAAAACGGACGCTTTTCTTTCTTTCCTGTCTTTATATCAACAAATTCCTGTGTTCCCTCAGCCAGGCCCACGAAATTACCTACAGTAACAGGGGTCTTATCATAATATAAATTGAACACCATATCCCCCATATTTGTTTCCATAACAGCGTAAAGTCCGTCTTCTTTTAAATCATATCCGCAACTTGAAGTCATTAAACTCTCCATAAAAAATAGTAATAAAAATAATTTTTTCATCTCTTGTATTTCCCCATAAGCTCTGACTGGGCAAGTATATGCCCTTTCATGGTGTTAAGCAACTGCTGCTTGCCGGCCCCGGGGCCAAGCCCGGTATCTGCGTCGAGAGCATATAATTTAAAATAATACCTGTGCGTCCCGGCCGGAGGACATGGCCCTCCGTAACCTGTCTTATGAAAATCGTTAATACCATGCTTGCCGCCTCCGGCTGGCATTTTCTCAGGCTTTATGCCCTCTGCAAGGTTTGTTACATTTGCCGGAATATCATAATAAACCCAGTGAACAAAAGTCCCCGAGGGCGCGTCCGGATCATCACAAATAATGGCAAATCCCTTTACGGCCTGCGGGACAGAACACCATTCCAAGGGAGGTGATATATTAATATCGTCGCAGGTATACTTCCTAGGAATCATTTCCCCTTCCTGAAAAGCCGTACTTTTAATGTCCATAGAATAGCCTCCTTTTATAAAAAGTTACTTGTTCATTTTCGCACGTGCCTGCGAATAGTAAACCATTTTTCTTAAAACCTTTACCGCTCTCTCCGGAGACCTAAACACAGTATAATTATAATCCTTCATATTCTGAAAAGCCGTATCCTCATTGCCTATTTCCACATGAATAATAGGCTTATTATATTTCTTCATTAGTGCACCAAGACTTTTTTTATAATCAAGAGCTTCCTTGTTTACAATATTCAAATAAAATTCCACCTCTTCTTTCTTAAGCCCCAGTTTCTCCCCCATCCCGTTCTCAGAGAACAGTCTTAAATAACTCGACACAGTACCGCCGCCCAGGCCTATTACCGCGTCCACTCCGTCCCAGGCAGCCACTGCTTCGATGCTATCCAAATGCACTTTAGCCGAAAGAGCCGCCACCATGTCAACAGGATTCTTCCTGCTCCAGTATTTAGGTAAAACCGCGTCCAGTTTACTGCATACTTCATCAGGCAATTGCGGAAGCAAAAGACCATGCGCCTCGCATTCGTCCGCAGTAATGACTCCCCAGCCGCCGCCAATCGTGACAATACCTACCTTGTTCCCTTTAGGAACAGGGAAAGACATGAAACCGGTAATCAGGTCTATTATCTCCTCTGTAGATTCCGCTTCGATTATCCCGCACTGCCTGAAAACAGAGCGGTATACATCTATCGACCCTGCCATAGCGCCTGTATGAGACGCGGCAGCAGACATCCCTCCGCTCGTTTTGCCTGACTTATACATAATTACGGGCTTTGCAGCTTTCAGGTTCCTGCAGATATCGATAAACTTTCGCCCCTCTTTCAAGCTTTCTATATAAAGCACAATAACTTTGGTCTGATCATCTTCCGCAAGGTAGGATATATAGTCCTCGCAAGTGACCTGTGCCTCGTTTCCGCTGCTGACGAACTTGCTTACACCAACCCCCTTTGCAAGGCAATCACTCATGATCTGTGTCCCCACGTTACCACTTTGCGACACAATCGACACATAGCCTGTCTCCGTATGTATAGGAGGCATAAGAATATTAAGATCGCTGTACGCGTTGAGAATACCCATAGTATTCGGCCCAATAAGGCCCATGCCGGCGGCCCCGGCTTTTTCTGTTATAATCCGCTCCAGTTCAGCTCCTTCCTTGCCTGTTTCCCTGAAGTCCGAAGTAATAACAATAACATTTGGAATTCCCTTCTCAATACACTCATCAATAACTCCGGGAACCAGCTTTGCCGGTACCGTAATTACAGCAAGCTCAATGTCCTCTTTGATCGCAGCAAGTGAAGGATAACAATCCATTCCAAACAGGGAATTATAATTAGGATTAACAGGGAACAATTTACCACGAAAACCGGCCCTTATAATATTGGCCATAATGATAAATCCCCATTTCGTCGGTGTCTTGGAAGCACCTATAAAAGCCATACTTTCAGGATTAAACAGCTTATCAAAATCAACAGCAGCATTCTTGGTCGTCATATAAACATTCCTTGAAATAATAAGTCAGAATACCAGGACCTTTGCATGCCCTGTCAACAGCATAAACAGCTAGAATATAAAGGGCCGTCAGGTAGAGTATTATAATAGAATTGTTACAAAACTGGTTTTCCCACACCGCATACAAAGGAAAATCCTTACATCTTAGGAGAAATGCAACAATTCTAATAATTATACTTGTGGAATCTAATTATTTTAACAAAAATGTGTCAAGATTTAATATTTTAAAAGGTGCTAAAAATACTTCAGGTTGACTATTATTTATAATTTAGAAAGTCACTTATGTTGGTACTTGTAACCGACATAACTTTAATAAATAATTCTGTCTTGAAGCAGGATATTATATTTATTCTTATCAAGGGGACAATCTAGAAATTCATCAAATTCATCGACTGTTAATTTTAATTGAGAAGCCATTGATTTATAAGTCTTTGGAGGAAGATATTTTCTTCCTCTGGGGACCGTTATCCGTGCTACTTTTTTATTATTATAAATATACCAGCCATTAAATTCTTTTGTTGCACGAAATTCAATATTGAATTTATTTTCACATTTCTGCTTAACATCATGTGAATTATAAATTGAATTTTTCATTAATCTATTACAATACTGCTTAATAACTTTTTATAATTAAGCCATTCATCAGAAAAATTATCATCTTCAAGTAATTCAAAATATACAGATTCAATTTCATCTTTAATATTTTGAATCGCTTCATAAGTATCATTACCATAAGCATAAAGTGGAAAATCCAATGACCTGGCAATGTAATATTCTTCGTCGTACTCAATAATAATATCAATCGCTCTGGATAATCTTTTTCTTGTAAGAGTATTAATCTGAACAAATCTGCAATACTCTTCTTGTTTTTTTAAAACCTGTTTAGTTATATCCGAAAAAAAATTATAAGGAACTAAATATGAACTTTTATTATGTTTATAATCATCAGTAAATTTTTCAGATATTATATAATGATTTTTATTTGTTGAATTTAATACCTGTTCAACGATAACTCCTTCTTTTCTTATTGTACATGAAGCAT
>CAZVYR010000131.1:0-9861 GCA_964631555.1 uncultured Leptospirales bacterium | reverse complement strand
CACGGCAAGTCCGAGTATGAGGGGAGCGGCATAGGGCTGGCAGTATGTAAAAAGATAGTGGAAAAACACGGGGGCACAATACGTGTTGAACGCAGCCCGGAACAAGGGACAAGTTTTATTATAAATTTGCCTGCGCAGTAAATATATTTTTAGGATTAAAGCAATGGAAAGTGAAGAAAAACAAAATATCAATATTCTGTTAGTGGATGATGATGAAGATGAATATGTTATAGCCAGGGATTTGTTCGCTGAGATAGGCAGAAATTATAAGACAAACTGGTTCAGCAATTTTGAAGAAGCTCTTGAAGAGATTGTGAAAAACGATTACGAGCTTTGTCTTCTGGACTATCATCTTGGTTCCCACAATGGCATAGAATTCATCGAACAGGCAGTATTAAGGAATTGTGATATTCCTATTATTTTGCTTACAGGGCAGGGAGATCATGAGATCGATATACGAGCTATGAAAGCAGGGGCAACTGATTACCTGGATAAGAATAAGCTGGATGCCAGTTCATTAGAGCGTACAGTGAGGTATGCTCTTGAAAGGAAGAAGTCAGAGGAGAAAATAAAATTTTTAGCATATTACGATCAATTAACGCTTTTACCCAACCGGACTTTATTTTTTGACAGGGTTCAGACAACTTTTGCTTCAGCGAAAAGGCATAACAGGATGTTCGCGATAATGTTCATTGATATTGATAACTTCAAGAGGATAAACGACAGTCTAGGGCACAATATTGGTGATATGCTGATCAAAGAAGTCGCGGATCGCCTGCTACAATGCATACGCAAGGAGGACATTGTAATCCGTGACCGTTTTGTTTCTATGCTCGATACTGTAGCCCGGCTTGGCGGTGATGAGTTTACTATTTTACTCTCCGAGATCAAAGAACCGGAGAACGCGTCCAAAGTAGCTGAACGTATTCGAAAAGTGCTTCTTCCGCCTGTTGTGCTGGAAGATAAGAAGATAAATGTTACGGTCAGCGTTGGTATAGCGATTTACCCGGACGACGGTAGTGATGTCAAGACCTTGATCAAGAACGCTGATATTGCCATGTATAATGCGAAAGACCTTGGGAAGAACAGCTTCCAGTATTATAACCGCTCCATGAATACCACAGCTTCACAGAGGCTGAATCTTGAGAGCGATTTAAACAAAGCCATTGAGAATGCTGAGCTGAGAGTATATTATCAACCTGTGATTGATCTGAAAAGCAGAAAGATATATGCTGCGGAGGCATTGGTCCGGTGGCAGCATCCGCAGAAAGGGCTTATACTGCCTATGAAGTTTATACCTATTGCCGAAGAGATCGGTTTGATAACAAGGTTGGGAGAATATGTATTAAATTCAGTTGGAGAACATTATAACAAGTGGCGCAGTGCCGGTATAAAGGAGATCAATCTTGCTGTGAATATATCGCCCAAACAATTGAGACGGAATGATTTCCCGGATACTATAAACAGGTTTATAAATAAACATAATATACCGCCCGATAATTTAATCTTTGAGATCACGGAAAGCAGTATTATTAATAATATTGAAGAAACAAACAAGATCATTCATAATATAAGGGAGCTCGGGATAAAGATAGCCCTGGATGATTTTGGCGCAGGATATTCTTCTTTTACAATTTTGAGAAAAACTTCACTTGATATTTTAAAAATCGATCGTTCTTTTATCATGAATGTACCTGGAAATCCCGAAGATTCGATTATTGTCTCCAGCCTGATATCCATAGGGCACAGCATGAATTTACAGGTAATTGCCGAAGGTATTGAGAAAGAGGAACAACTCCGTTTCCTGGAAGAAAACGGCTGTGATTTTGTTCAGGGTTATTATTTCAGTGAGCCTGTACCGGAAAATGAATTGAAAAATATGATTTAAAGACCTGTTCAAACTGGGACGCGAGATCGATATTTGCATAAAATTTTGACATTACCTCAACTTTTGTCTATTATCATGAAAAATATCTTGATAATTATTGTTCATTCCGTTATTTTAGATTAGGAATTTTATAGACAAAATAGCGTTTATATAATTGCAAGCTTTAATGCTGTTTTTTATTTTGGCTTAAAGCAATTTTTGTTATATTATTATACTAATGAAATGTTTGGTGATAATTAGACTTGTTGCAAAACTGGTTTTTCCCCGTCGCAGGCTGGGGAAAATCCTTACATCTTAGGAGAAATGCAACAATTCTATTCATTTTTTAAAATCATCTTTTAAGATGTTAATAAAAAAACCTGGCAAATAAAAAGCATATTAATGCCGAAAAGATATTTATGGAAGAATTTTATTCCTGAGGATATCATCAGAATAATAATATTATTCCCGGATACAACAATAATACTTTTTGATCAATTACCACATCCGGGATTAACAAACAATGTACTAAATTAAAATAATAAAGAGGTTTTCCACATGAGTTTAGTTCCAATAGTTGTAGAGCAAACAGCAAGAGGCGAAAGATCCTATGATATTTATTCAAGACTATTAAAGGACAGAATCATCATATTAAGTGAAGCTATAGAAGATCATGTTTCCAGCCTTATAATAGCGCAGATGCTGTTTTTAGAAGCAGAAGACCCTGATAAGGATATATTCCTGTATATAAACAGCCCCGGTGGTGTAGTTACTTCTGGTCTTGCGATATATGATACAATGCAATATATTAAACCGGACGTTGCCACAATATGCATAGGCCAGGCAGCATCAATGGGTTCTCTCCTTCTCGCTGCCGGTGCAAACGGTAAAAGATCAGCACTTCCAAATTCAAGAATAATGATCCATCAGCCAATGGGCGGCTTCCAGGGCCAGGCTTCAGACATTGAGATACAAGCAAAAGAAATACTGAAAGTGAAAAAACGCCTGAACGAAATATACGCTAATCATACAGGCTCCGCGATTGAAAAAATAGAGCAGGACATTGACAGGGATTATTTTATGTCTGCCGAAGAAGCTAAAGCATATAATCTCATTGATAAGGTAATCGACAGGACTAAAGAGAAGAAATAAAATAAAAAATAAGAGAATAGATAATTGAATTTAATACAAAGAGGTAATCATGGCATCAAAAAAGAAGGTTACAGTGAGTAAGCTATCCTGTTCCTTTTGCGGGAAAAACCAGAATATCGTAAAGAAACTCGTTGCTGGCCCCGGGGTCTATATCTGTGATGAGTGTATAGAGCTATGCAACGAAATCGTTCTGGAAGAAGGAGAGCTTAATAATTTTGAAAAGAATTTCAACGAACTGCCAAAGCCCAAAGAAATAAATGATATCCTAAATGAGTATGTAATAGGCCAGGATAATGCAAAAAAAGTCCTGGCAGTAGCTGTTTATAATCATTATAAAAGAATTGCCAGTAATTTTAATTTAAAGAAAGACGATGTTGAACTTGAAAAAAGCAATATTCTTTTAGTCGGCCCGACCGGTTCCGGCAAAACCCTGCTTGCCCAGACACTCGCAAAAATGCTGAAAGTTCCGTTTGCGATAGCAGACGCAACCTCCCTGACTGAAGCGGGTTATGTCGGAGAAGATGTGGAAAACATACTGTTGCGCCTCATCCAGAACGCTGATGGTGATATTAAAAAAGCCGAAGTAGGCATTGTGTATATAGATGAAATAGACAAAATATCAAGAAAATCCGAAAATCCTTCAATAACAAGGGATGTCTCAGGAGAAGGAGTCCAGCAGGCCCTGTTAAAGATAATCGAAGGTACAATCGCGAATGTTCCTCCACAGGGCGGAAGAAAACATCCGCACCAGGAATTTATTACAATCAATACCAAGAATATCCTTTTCATTTGCGGAGGAGCTTTCGTAGGACTTGAAAAGATCGTTCAGGAGAGAGTCGGCAATAAAATGCTCGGATTCGGAGCTGACATAAAGTCTGTCAAGGAAATCAAATCGGAGAATATATTGCACAATATCCATACGGAAGACCTGATTAAATTCGGACTGATACCCGAATTCGCGGGCAGGCTCCCAATACAGGGAATACTCGATGAGCTTGATAAAGATGCCCTTAGAGAAATTCTTACAAAACCCAAGAATGCATTGCTGAAACAATATAAAAAGATATTCTCCTTTGAAGAAGTTGAACTGGAATTCCAGAAAGAAGCAATAGATGAAATTTCCAATATAGCTTACGAAAAAGAGTCAGGAGCAAGAGGATTAAGGGCCGTATTGGAAAAGATAATGCTCGATATAATGTACAGCATCCCGTCAGAAGAAAATATATCAAAAGTCATTATCACCCAGGAAATGGTACTGGGAAAAAAGCAGGCAAAGATTATATTTGATAATGAAGAAAAGTCCGCTTAATTATAAAATACACAATAAAATAATTGTTTATCTTCTTTTAAAGTGTTATTATTATATATAGAAGATATATAACACGTTAAATATAAAACGATCCGGAAAGCCTGCAAAAGAAAAGAAATAGTTAACGAGTCGTTTAATAAAGCGTGACTTCTTTTTTATTTTTTTAAGCCGGCCAATCAAAGCTGACTGACATTATTATTTATAATGATTACTAGTATGGAAGAGACTGAAAATGAATAAAAGAAAAATAGAATATAACAAAAAATACCCTCTTATCCCGTTACGTGATGTAATCGTATTTCCTCATATGGTGATACCTTTATTTGTGGGAAGGGAGAAATCCGTCAGTGCCCTGGATCTGGCCATGAAAGGAGACCGTCTCATAGTATTGGCTACCCAGACAGATGCACAGACAACAGTCCCCAAAAAGGACGGAATTTACGAAGTAGGGACAATATCCGAAATTCTGCAATTGCTCAAGTTGCCAGACGGCACAATAAAAGTCTTAATAGAAGGCATAAGCCGTGTATATATTTCCGATTATAACGATGAAGACAAGGATTATTTTGAGGTCTCGGTTAAGAATATTGAAAGATTTATCGAAGTCGATTCAGAGATAATCGCTTTAAAAAGATCGCTGCTCGATACCTTCTCAAAATATATTAAATTAAACAAAAAAGTACCTGATGAAGCGCTGACCCAGGTGTCAGGGATAGAAGACCCGTCGCATCTTGCTGATGTTGTCTCCTCTTATGTGTACATAGCGCTTGAATATAAACAATCCCTTCTTGAGCTCGGTAATCCAAAAGACAGGCTTGAGAAACTGATCGAATATGTTCAGGGCGAAATTGAGATCATGTACATTGAGAAAAAGATACAGGGTAAAGTAAAAAAACAACTCGAAAAAACCCAGAAAGAGTATTATCTCAATGAACAAATGAAAATAATGAAAAAGGAGATGGGCACGGACGACGTTGAAGATGAAGCGGAAGAACTTAGAAAATCCATAGAAGAAGCCAGGATGAGCCCTGAGGCAAAGAATAAAGCTTTGAAAGAATTTAAACGCCTGGAAAAGATGCCGCCAATGTCTGCCGAGTCTGCTGTGGTCAGAAACTACATAGAATGGCTCAGAGATGTACCATGGAATAAAAAAACCCGTGATAACAGCGATGTTGAAAAATCTATGGAAATATTGAACGAAGATCATTACGGTCTTGATGAAGTTAAAGAGCGTATTATTGAATATATCGCCGTCAGGCATTTGTCTAAGAAATTAAGAGGCCCCATCCTGTGTTTTGTAGGCCCTCCGGGTGTCGGGAAAACCTCGCTGGGTAAATCGGTAGCTAGATCTCTTGGCCGTAAATTTGTCAGGATGTCTCTTGGCGGTGTACGCGATGAAGCGGAAATTAGAGGGCATAGAAGAACATACGTCGGAGCTTTACCGGGCAGAATTATACAGATGATGAAGAAAGCTGGCACTATCAATCCTGTGTTTTTACTGGATGAAGTAGATAAAATGTCCATGGATTTCAGGGGAGACCCCTCATCAGCATTGCTCGAAGTACTTGATCCTGAGCAAAACAATTCATTCGTTGATCATTACATGGAAGTGCCGTACGATTTATCTGATGTAATGTTTATTACAACTGCAAATGTTCAGCATAATATTCCTCTGCCATTACAGGACAGAATGGAAATTATCGAGATTACGAGTTATACAGAACCGGAAAAACTTAACATTGCCATGAAATTCCTTCTGAGAAAGCAAATACAGGAAAACGGGCTTTTAGCTGAGAACCTGGAATTTCCGGAGGATATGATGCTTTATTCAATAAGACATTATACAAGGGAAGCCGGAGTAAGAAGCCTTGAAAGACTCATCGCAAAGGTTTGCAGAAAGACAGCCAGGGAAGTTGTTAAAGAAGGCAAGGATTATAAAAAGATAATTACTGAAAAGGTTTTAAATAAATATCTCGGGCCAATTAAATTCAAATATGGCATTAAAGAGGAAAAAAGCGAAGTAGGTTTGGCAAATGGGCTGGCATGGACTGAAGTGGGTGGTGATGTCCTGCCAATGGAAGCACTTATGGTAAAAGGGAAGGGCGATCTTAAACTTACAGGTAAACTCGGCGAAGTTATGCAGGAATCAGCACATGCCGCATATACATATGTAAGGGCTAATCAGCAGTTTTTCAATATCAAAGAGGATATTACTGGAAAGAATGATATACACCTTCACGTTCCTGAAGGTGCTATTCCAAAAGACGGTCCCTCTGCCGGTATCACCATGGCAGTTGTCCTGGCTTCACTCCTTAGCGGAATGCCGGTCCGACGTGATGTTGCGATGACCGGTGAGATAACACTCAGGGGCAAGGTGCTTAAAATCGGAGGATTGAAAGAAAAGGTTCTTGCTGCACACAGAGCTCATATGAAGCATGTGATAATTCCAAAAGACAATGAAAAGGATATAGAAAAAATTCCGGAGCATGTAAGAAAAGAGTTGTTTTTTCATCCTGTCAGCACAATGGAAGAAGTACTTTTTATTGCTATTGAAAATCCGGGACGATTTTTTAAGGATCCTGAAAGAACAAAAATTCTTAACGATAAATTTAAAGAGGTATTGTCCTTAGGCGATAATCTGGAGAAAAATAATCCGGATAAGGATAAGTGGGATGACGGTGCTTTGAAGGTATGAAGTAATTTAATCTCCTTATGGTTTAATTATCCGCAGCTTTTGCGGAAGCCTGCAGCTTTTGCAGGAAGCCTGCATATTCCTGCGGATAATTAATCAATCTTGTTATTAATAATCCGCTGCTTTTGATATGCAGTTTTATTTCTTTTCTTTCCGAAAATGTATAATTATTCTATTTGATGTGTTTTTAAATGGTCTCATTAAGGAATTAGAATAAAGAGCAATTATCTGAAATCCGTTAGCGGTTAAATATTGCATTATCTCGTCACATGTAAAAGCTCTCATTACATGCCTGTCTTTAATGATAGTATCGCCGGAAATATTATAATCATAATTGACCTCAACAATTGTCGATTCATCATTATTTAAGAGTCTGAATCCTCTCCGTCTTTCAATAACCTTATCCTCATACATTGTTTTTGAGATAAAGCCAAGGGGCTTTTCTTTTATTTTTTTAATCGGCAACGCGTTCCAGACTTCAAGAACACCAATGCCCCCTGGTTTCAAAGATCTTTCAGTATTCCTGAGAACGGCATGTATTTCTTCTTCGTTGATTAAATAGTCAATAGATCCGAAGAGAGAGACTGCAATATCAAATTCCTCACTAAAATTAAAATCTCTCATGTCTTTTTGCATGAACCTGATTGAATGTGGGAACCTGGTCTTCGCGATTTTTATCATCGCGCTGCTTGAGTCGATTCCTGTACAATTGATGTCAAGCATAGTAAGTTTATGCGCATGTTCTCCTGTGCCGCATCCGATATCCAGAAGTGCAGGTTTCTTTATATCTTTTACCAGTGTCCGGACCATACGAATATCATTATCGATATTCCGGTTTTCTTTTTCAATTGAGTAATAATATTCAGCAAGTTCGTTATAGAGTTTCATTGGATATTATTATACAAATATTTTGGGAAACTTTTCTGTCATAATTGAAATCAATTTCTTTTCTATAGAGTCTGTGCTTTCCAGTTTTAATATTTCAGAAGCAAGTTGTTCACATTCTTCAATTGTAACAGATCTGATTATTCGCTTTATCTGGTGCATAAGCGTTGAGCTCATTGAAAAATTTCGGTAGCCTAGACCGATCAGAAGCATAGTGTATAATGGTTCCCCCGCCATTTCACCGCAGATTGATAATGGCACTGAATATTTGGCTGAATTTTCGACTATAATTTTGAGCAGCCTTAGTACTGAAATATTTAATGGGTTATAGAGATAAGCTATGGATTCACTAATTCTGTCCACTGCAAGCAGGTATTGTACAAGATCGTTTGTGCCGACTGAGAAAAAATCACAATATTTGGAAAGAATATCTGAGTTTATAGCTGCAGATGGGACTTCGATCATTATACCGATTTTAATATTTTCGTTAAAAGGGATCTTTTTTTTCTTTAGTTCTTCTTTTGTTTCTTCAACAATTGAACGCGCGCCGATTATTTCTTCATCTGTAGTAATCATGGGGAACATTATATTGACATTGCCATAGTGGCTGGCCCTTAGTATGGCCCTGATCTGTGTCTTAAAGAGGTCTATATTCTCCATGCAGAAGCGTATGGCACGGCATCCTAAAAATGGATTTCTTTCCCTGTATTCCGCACTATAGGCAAAAATTTTATCTCCGCCTATATCAAGCGTTCGTATTGTTACCGGGTCCGGATTGAAAAATTCCACTACATTCTTGTATTCGCTGAATTGTCTTTCTTCGTCAGGTAATGATTTATCAAGAAACAGGAATTCAGATCTGAAGAGGCCTATACCCTGAGCTCCGTGTCCTTTTATTAATTCTTTTTCTTCGGGAAGTTCTATATTTCCCATTATTACAATTTCTATGTCATCCAGTGTATTTGAAGGCAGGTGTGTTAACTCGGAAAGTACCTGGTCAAGTTTTTTGTATTCAGCTTCAATTTTTTTATAATATTCGATTTCTTCTTCAGATGGATCGATGATGACTTTACCATGAGATGCGTCAACGATAATAGTATCACCGTTTTTTACCTTTGAAGTACCGACAAATGTACCGACAACTGCCGGAATCTCAAGGGCCCTTGCCATTATCGCTGTATGCGATGTTCTGCCGCCTTTATCAGTGACAAATGCCAGTACATATTTTTTATTCATTATGGCTGTATCAGACGGGGTAAGATCAGGCGCGAATATTATAGCTTCTTTATCGAGCTTTGACAGATCTGAAGTGTCATTCATCAACAGGTTATTTATTAAACGTTTGTGTATATCAGATAAATCGATTATTCTTTCCCTGAGATATTCATCTTTTATTGAATTCATACTATTGATGAGTTCGATTGAAATGTCATTCAACACCCATTCAATATTTCTCTTTTCCGATTTTACTTTTTTTCTTGCCTTATCAGCTATTAAAGGATCTTCAAGGACCAGTAAATGGCTTGAGAAAATGTTGGCCATATCTTTTGAAAGGTTTACCGCAATTTGTTTCTGAATGCCGATTAATTCCTTCTTTGTTTTTTCAAGAGCAAGATCAAACCGGTTAAGCTCTTTAACTATATCTTTTTCAGTAATATAATATTTTGGAATAACTATATTAGAGCCCATGTAAACATGGGCTTTGCCGATTTTTATGCCTGGCGATGCAGTTTTCCCTTTTATTACGATTGGCATTATTAAACCTGTAAAATAAAACTATATATTAATAATATTTAAAAAAATAGATTATAAATCTATTCGGTTCTAAATTTGTTAATTTTATATTATTTAGAATTTATTTTTATATATTTACTCAAAAAGTGTCTTCCATATCCACACTGCAGGCAGGGATATGGAGTCTTTACCGCATACTTTTTAAGCTGTTACATTTTTAAA
>CAZVYR010000130.1:0-9902 GCA_964631555.1 uncultured Leptospirales bacterium | reverse complement strand
ATCCGCTCATGTTGATGTAGCGGGCCTTCCGGTTGTATGTATTTCTGTCTTCGCCTGCCAGGCTTTGCCACGCGCGTACTGCTTCTGCAAAGCATCTGCGGACCGCGCGCTGGGATATGGTATCGGGATTGCGGGGTACGACGTAGGTTCGCACGCATTGTGTTCGGGCAGTGCTTTGTGTCGCGGCTTTGCCCCGGGATTTCGCAGTGCCCGGGGCGAGCGGCCTGGTGTAGAACACGAGGTTGCCGATTCGTCCGCTGATTGTGTTTATGAGTACGGCTGGTTTTGCTGTGGCCATTTTGGGGTACCTGGTTTCGTGTTAGCGATTATTTTTTAGCACAATATTAATATATACAAATGGTCTGAAGATGGCAAGTGGTTTTTTGGGGGAAATGAGTTCCATGTTGCAAGTTCCAGGTTCCAGGGGAAGAAAATAGTTCTATGTGATTGAGGTGGGAAGACTCAGGAGCGACCTAATACCAGCGTTATTTACATAAATACTATTTATTAATAATTTCAATTATCTTATTTCTCACCTCGTTCATTTTCTCCATTTTTAGATGTGCTATTTTATATAGAATAATATTTTTATCTGCAGTGAATATGCGGTTTGGACGGATATTGCTGATCTGTTTTAATTTGCCTGATTCAATATCCTGTGCGTTTAATGGTATAGCATAGATATCTTTTACATTCTGACTTGTAATTTGAGTAAGAATAACATCATCTCCTTTAAGATTTGCGATTACAAGGGCCGGTCTCTTTTTTGACTCCGATAAATCGGAAAAGGGAAACGGCACTACGACGATATCACCTCTTATAAATTTTTCCATGCTTCATCTTCTTCAGGAAGGAGCCAGTCTTTTTTTAAAGATGATTCGCTTAATATTAAAGCTTCTGTTTTCCGCATATACTTTTCTTTTAGGAATTGTACGAAATCAAGGATTTCGGCGACAAAGTCATCAGGGAGATGTTCTATTTCGTTTTGGAGAGTTTCTTTTAGTTCCATATTTAATTAAATCCTTAATTAATTAAGATTATAGATAGGATTCTACTGGAGACAGGATTTTGATTTCTTAATAAAACTATCTTTATCGATTGTTTCAGATTGTATACCTTCATCAATAGCCTTAGACAGTGCTATATCTTCAATTACATCATGAAAAATACTTTTGAGTTTTTTATCGGAAAGCGTTTCTTCGATAGAATCTTTTATCAGTTTTTTCAAAACATCAGGTGTAAGATTCGCAATAGTTTGCATTAAATAGTCCTCCTTATTTGTACTGTTAAGATAATTATGCTCATTGATTTAGTCAAGATTAATAACAAAGAGAAATTCAGTATAATATTTCTATTCGATATATTATTTTTTGGAATGATACCTAAGAATTTCGTGTGAGGGAGGTGGGTCGAAGGGAAGTATAAGGAGAAACACGTGATATAGAAGTGCTTTATCCGTCAATGTATTTCGGAATAGAGAAACACAGAACAACGTCAGGGGACGAGATACCGGGCAGTGTTTATGCAGTAAACAATATCTATCTGGACGGAGTACGCGTGGCAGCAGTTATCCCCAGCGGAGACGCGAGATATTATTTGACAGACCAGGTGGACTCGGTTAAGGTTGTGGTTGACGATGCGGGCATGCCTGTTACCCGCATGGAGTATTTGCCGTACGGCGAGACGTGGTTTACAGAGTGGGACGATAACAACGCACCGAAGTACAACAGCCAGGAGCTGGATAAGGAGACTGGATCCTACTACTACAATGCGAGGCATTATAATGCTGAGGTGTCGAGGTTTGTTAGTCCGGACAGTGTTATAGACGGTGAGTATGATACGCAGGGATGGAACCGGTATTCGTATGTTAAGGGGAATCCGATAGTTTATAAGTATCCGACGGGGCATTTCTTTGAAGAATTAAAAATTTAATTATCAATGGGACTTATACGTCAGATAATCTTCTATCTATGAAACTATGAAAAAATAATTGCTGAAAGGGGGGATAAATGGAATCTTGCTGTAAAAGCTAAAGAAGTTGTTAAAAAGTAGTGCTTAAACAAATTAAACATAAGAGGAATAGTAAGAATATGTTAACCAAAAGACAGAATTTGATAGAAACCATTAAAGGTGGTAAACCGGATAGATTCGTAAAACAGTATGAAACTTTTGCTATTATAATGAATACTCCTATTACACGTCTTAAACCTCCGGTAGGTGGAGAAATTAAGAACGAATGGGGAGTTACACTTAGATGGCCGGAAGGGCAGCTTGGTTCTTTCCCTGTGCATGATAAAGAACACATAGTAGTTAAAGACATTATAGAATGGAAAAAATATGTAAAAGCCCCGAATTTAAAATATCCTGCTGAAGCCTGGGCTCCGGCCAAAGCTTCTGTAGATGCGGTTGACCGTAAAGATCAGTATGTTACTGTATTCGTTGCTCCCGGGATATTTGAACATCTTCACTACTTGTTGAGTATGGAAGGTGCTTTGATGGCTTTTTATGAAGAACCTGAAGCTATGCATGAGATTATTGATTACCTGGTTAAATTTGAGATTGAGCTTGCGGGCGAGTTTATAGAACATCTTCATCCGGACGCACTGTTCCATCATGATGACTGGGGCAGCCAGATATCTTCATTCCTTTCACCTGAAATGTTTAAAGAATTTATTTTACCTGCTTATATAAAGGTGTATGGTTATTATAAGCAAAACGGGATTGAACTGATCATACACCATAATGATGCTTATTCCGCAAACCTGGTACCTTTCATGATTGAGATGCAAATTGACATCTGGCAGGGTGCGATGTCTACGAATAATAATCCTGAACTGATCAGAAAATACGGCAAACAGCTTTCGATTATGGGTGATATTGACAGCGGCCCTGTTGACCGCCCCGGATGGACGCCTGAAATAGTGGAAGCGGCAGTAAGGAAATCTTGCGAAAGATGCGGTAAATTATATTTTATTCCCTGCCTGACTCAGGGACTTGGCATCAGTTCATTCCCCGGCGTATATGATGCGGCAAATGATGCGATAGATAAAATGAGCAAGGAAATGTTCAAATAAATATAAGCATAAAATCGAACCAGGTATCCGGTTTAAGGCAGATCCATTGTATCAAGATACATTGTGTCCTGATCTATGTGATTTGGAAATAATTTCCGAATATCTTTGTGTGATCTTGCTTTCGGCAAATGAATGAACAGGAATCTGAGATAAAGATAGGGCTCAATACGGTTGATTTTTGCTGTCTGGAATTGCAGACACATTGTAAATATTGTCAGTATCCATGCGGGAGCAGTCTTTAAAAAAAAGCAATATTTACTTGACTATTTTTTATGTAAAAGTCAGAAAGGATTTAAGAAAATTGTTATATTGATTATTCAGTTAACGGAATGCGGTGAAATTCCGCGACGGTCCCGCCGCTGTAACCGGGATGATGGCAGCTTCTCTTTTTACGGAGGTCACTGGTTTGTATAAAAACAAACCGGGAAGGCGCGAGTCATTTAAACCCGGGAGTCAGAAGACGAACTGATTGATCATTTAAATAGAACACAATGGTAAAGGGTTCTGACGGACAGAAATGTCGTGTCGGGGCCCTTTTTTTTTTGGATAAAAATAGCAAGGAAACGGAAAGTATGGCAGTGAAGGGACTTCCCCGCCATGCACTGAAGAAAATCCTTAAGGAGCAATAATGAAAACACAATTAGAATCAGCAAGGCAGGGGATTGTGACGCAGGAAATAAAAAGAGTGTCGCTTGATGAAGGACTGCCCGAAGAACTTGTCATGGAAAGAGTGGCAAAGGGCGAGATAGTGATCGCCAATAATCCTGCAAGGAAAAATCAGAGAGTTGTAGGAATAGGGAAAGGTTTAAGAACAAAGGTTAATGCGTCCATAGGTACATCTTCGGATATATACGATCTCGAAGCAGAGGTAAGAAAAGCAATAGCTGCTGAAGAGGAAGGGGCGGATACTTTAATGGAACTGTCGGCAGGAGGGGATCTTGACGCGATTCGCAGGGCTGTTCTGGCAGCAAGTAGCCTGCCTGTGGGCAATGTGCCGTTGTACCAGGCATTCAAAGAAACGGTCGATAAGCATGCGAACCCGGGGAAGCTTGATCCGGAATATCTTTTTGAACTGATAGAAAGACAGCTTAGCGACGGGCTCAGCTTTATGGCAATACACTGCGGCATAAACCGTTATACTATAGACAGGCTGAGAAAGCAGGGATACAGATATGGCGGCCTTGTATCAAAGGGAGGCACTTTCATGGTCGCTTATATGGACATCACGGGTAAGGAGAATCCTTTATACGAGCAGTTTGACAGGGTGTGTTCGATAATGAAGAAATACGACGCTGTGCTGTCACTGGGAAACGGGATCAGGGCCGGAGCAATACATGACAGCCATGACAGGGCACAGATGGCTGAGATGATTATAAACTGCGAACTGGCTGAGCTTGGAAGGAATTTGGGCTGCCAGATGATGGTTGAAGGCCCGGGGCATGTGCCTCTTGACGAGATCGAAGGCAATATCATGCTTGAGAAGCGAATGAGCGGGAACGCGCCTTATTACGTGCTCGGTCCTTTGCCTCTGGATACGGGGGCAGGGTATGATCATGTGGTATCTGCGATTGGGGCCGCGAGTTCGGCGAGATACGGAGCTGATCTCGTATGTTATATCACGCCTGCGGAACACCTGGCACTGCCTAATGAGGATGATGTCAGGGAAGGGGTGAGAACCACGAGGCTTGCTGTTTGTATTGGTGATGTGTCTAAGTATCCTGATCGCAGGGACAGGGAGAAAGAGGCTGCAATGGCGCGCAGGGATATGAGATGGGACGATCTTGAAAAGCTTCTTATGTTTCCGGCAAAGGCCAGGGAAATAAGAGACAGCAGGTATCCTGAAAAAGAAGAGACATGCACTATGTGCGGTGACTTCTGCGCAATGAAGAAGGGAATGGAGGTCTTTAAGAAAGATATTGCGGGCGACAGGGTATCGTGCCGGAATCGATAAAAGGTTTGTGGCATTGCAGAAAGGTATGAGGATGGCGGCAACTATAAAACATAAAGTAATAATTATTATCAAGATATAAGAAGGAGATTCCAAATGAATAAACTTAATGAAACAATTAAAAAGATTAGAAAGCCTGACCGGGAAGTATACGAGGAGGCATTGAAGCGTTTGGCTGACCAGGCAAGACCTGCCGGTTGCCTTGGGCTACTTGAGGGTTTGTCCGCAAGGCTTGCTGCAATCACGGGCACGCTTGATGTTCAATTGAAAAACAAGATAATAGTCACATGCGCCGGGGATCACGGGGTAGTCGCGGAAGGGGTAAGCCTGTTCCCGCAGGAAGTAACCCCGCAAATGGTTTTAAACTTTGTTAACGGCGGAGCTTCGGTAAATGTGCTGGCGCGTCATGCGGGAGCACGGGTGTTCGTTGCAGACCTTGGGGTGAATTTTGACTTTGCGCCTGATCTGCCGATATTTCACAAGAAAGTCAGAAAGGGAACTTCAAATCTTGCAAAGGGTCCTGCTATGACAAGGGAAGAAGCGGTACGGTCTATTGAAGCAGGAATAGAGATAGTTGAAGAGCTCATGGCAAAGGGAAAGATTGACATGCTGGGGACAGGCGATATGGGTATTGGCAATACCACGCCGTCGAGCGCTATTATCGCGGCATTTTCAGGAATACCTGTCGATAAGCTTACAGGCAGGGGCACCGGGCTTGATGACATAGGCCTGAAGAATAAGATAAGGGTTATTGAAAAAGCCCTTGAGGTTAACAAACCGGATAAGAGTGATGCTCTCGATGTTCTGGCCAAGGTAGGAGGGTTCGAGATCGGCGGACTCGCAGGACTTGTGTTGGGAGCTGCAGCTAACGGCATTCCTGTTGTTTGTGACGGTCTTATTTCAACTGCAGGTGCTTTGATTGCGTGCGAGCTTGTGCCTGATGCAAAGGTGTATTTATTTACAAGCCATCGCTCGGTTGAGGTTGGGCATAAATATATGCATGAGCATCTTGGTCTTGAACCTTTGGTCGATCTACAGATGAGGCTCGGAGAGGGCACAGGCGCTGCTGTCGCGATGGAAATATTAGATCTTGCCACAAGGGTTCTGGCTGAGATCAAGACCTGGGCGGAAGTCG
This sequence comes from uncultured Leptospirales bacterium, assembly GCA_964631555.1. Classification (GTDB taxonomy): domain Bacteria; phylum Spirochaetota; class UBA4802; order UBA4802; family JAFGDQ01; genus CAZVYR01. Next base: position 3,745 of record CAZVYR010000130.1, on the reverse strand, counting down.
GTATTACGGACGTGCAGGAAAAGTGATATGGATGAGTCCTGAAAAGAATTTCCCTTTTGCTGATCCTGATCTTGCTTATTCTGATTTTCAGTATCTTGAAGACATGTCTACGGCTTACTGGTATTCGGACTGCACATCCCTGTTAAAATAGCGGATATTGTTATCCTGCAGGTATGTGCTTCGCAGTATGGGCAGCCCTGAGTCGCTTCTTTACTGGGGAAGCGGTGATAACATCAGTCTTAATGAAAAGTTAAATACGTATATTGTTGATTTATTTGACGAACTTCTTGGTTTGAGCATCAATAATGATTTAACCGGAAATGAAAAAAGAATAAAGTTGAGGATAGAAAGGGACATTGATAATATTCTTGGAGCATATGCTGATGACAGGGTGGAAGCAGCGGGCAGTTAAATTCTTGTTGAATTATGTATCACAGTTTTATATTATCTGGACATTTTAACAAAGGAGATATCACAGATGAAAGTTATTGCAATAAACGGAAGTCCGAGAAAGAAATGGAATACGGCGACATTGCTTGAGAAGGCGTTGGAGGGAGCTGCTTCAAAAGGAGCTGAAACTGAGCTTATTCATCTTTATGATCTGAAGTATTCCGGCTGTACAAGCTGTTTTTCCTGTAAGATAAAGGACGGTAAGAGCTATGGGAAATGTGCAGTGAATGACGATCTTAAAGGTGTTTTTGAAAAGATTGAAAAAGCCGGGGCAATTATTCTCGGATCGCCTATCTATTACAGTGCAGAGTCAGGGATGTTCAGATCTTTTTTTGAGAGGCTTCTCTTTCAGTATATGTTATACACTGCTCCGCCGCGGACAGTCTTTCCGGGCAAACTGAGTATAGGTTTTGTATATACGATGAATGCACCTGAAGAGGCAGCAAAGCAGATAGGATATGATCATCGTTTTAATGTCAACGAGATGATGGCAAAGATGATCCTTGGAGAAGCTGAGACTCTTGTCAGCTATGATACCAACCAGTTCGAGGATTATACAAAGATCGATTCTACTCTTTTTAACGTGGAAAACAAGTTAAAGAGACATAAAGAGGTCTTTCCAAAGGATTGTGAAAAGGCAATTGAGATGGGTGCGAGATTTGCGGGGAAAGGCGCCTGATTGAGTATTTGCCTGTTTTGAAAATTATTTGACAAAAACAGGCTGATAAATTTAGTTGTATGTATCTTGATTAATTATTTTGTTATTTGATTTGTAAATTTAATATTATTGTTTGAAATACGTTAGATGTACAGGTACTCCTGCTGGTAAGGAGTAAAAGGGAATCCTGTGTAATTCGGGGACGGACCCGCCGCTGTAACCGGGGACGAAAGCTGTAAAATAAAAAATGTCCTCCAGACATTTTTTATTAATGCCACTTTCAGTCAATATTTTCAGTAAAAGGCTGATGGGAAGGTGCGGTGATTAGATAGATCCGGAAGTCAGAAGACCTGCCTGTGCTTATTCATCCTGATTCGAAGGTAAAGGCGTGGATGAAATATATCTGTGGATAAGAAAAGGGAATCCCGGGCAAATATAATGTCCGGGATTTTTAATTTATAGCAATGCACCCCGCCCACAGGGCGGGTAAATCGTACAAAAAAACTTGAATAACAACATGTACTTTGAAATTCAAGTTTTTTAGAAGAGTAAAGGTTAATATTTATGAAAAAGGCACTGTTGATCGTTGGCCACGGGAGCAAATCCGGTGATGCAGTTAAGGTATTTGAGCAGATCGTAGATTTGGTAAAAAGCAGGAGTGGTTTCGATGCAGTTGCAGGCGCTTATATGGAGCTTTCGCAACCTGGGATAAGCGAGACAGTAGATTATCTCGCACAGGAGGGCGCAGGCATTATTATCATTGCACCGTATTTTCTTTATGAGGGCATGCATATAAAACGCGATATTCCGGATATTATTGCCGGTATGTTGCGAAAGTATCCGGATATTGAATTCAGGCTTGCAAAACCAATAGGATTTGAGCCTGTACTTGCTGATATTATATTGAACAGAGCAGAGGAAGCATTGGCAGGCAAGAAATGAAAGGGATCGTTATCGCAGGAGCGCAGAGCAGTGCGGGCAAGACCACTGTAAGCATGGCGGTTATACGGCTTTTAAAAAATTCGGGAATGGATGTTGTTCCTTTTAAAGTGGGGCCTGATTATATTGATCCTAAGTTTCATAGATTCGTGACAGGGAACCATTCGTATAATCTTGATTCCTGGATGCTGGATGAGGAAACGGTACGGTATCTTTTCAGGAAGAATTCAGCAGGTAAGGATATTGCCGTTATCGAAGGCGTAATGGGCCTTTACGATGGAAGCGGTTTCGATTCTTTCGGGAGCACGGCGCACGTGGCAAAGATCCTTTGTGCGCCTGTTGTACTTGTCCTTGACGCGCACGGGATGTCGGTAAGCGCGGCTGCCATGGCCCTGGGTTATAAGAATTATGATCCCGGGCTTGATCTGAAAGGAGTTATATTGAACAGAATCTCCGGACGTTCTCATTATGACTTGTTAAAGGTTGCAATTGAGCGGGATACAGGCCTAAGGTGCTTCGGCTATCTTGCTCCCGATAAGGAGTTTTCTCTTGGGAGCAGGCATCTCGGACTTGTTCCTGTTGAGGAACTTGGAGATCTGGAAAGGAAGGTTGACGCGCTTTCTGAGCTTGCGGGGAAGACGCTGGATATTAAGGGGCTGGAAAATATTTCCGGGATTAGCAGCAGTTTTGAAGGGTGTCCTGCAAATATGAATCCCGGCGATATAGGCAGGGGATTAAGGATTGGGATCGCGCAGGATGAGGCGTTTAATTTTTATTATCAGGATAATTTGAATTTAATGAAAGAGACCGGAGTGGATCTATGTGAATTTAGTCCTGTACACGACGCGCGTTTGCCTGATAATATTGACGGACTTTACCTGGGAGGAGGCTTCCCTGAGGTTTTCGCGGAAAAGCTTTCAGCGAACATAGCGCTGGCTAAAGAGATCAGGGAAAGGGCTGAGAACGGGATGCCTGTATACGCGGAATGCGGCGGATTGATGTACCTGTGTTCAGGAATTATCATTAATAATAACTTTTATCCATGTGTGGATTTTTTCAAATGCAGGGTGAAGATGACACCCAGGCTTCAGAGATTCGGGTATGTTGAGGTTATGTATAACGGGATCAGGACACGGGCGCATGAATTCCATCATACAGTGCTTGAGGACGTTGATGATTCAAACTTTGAATATGCATACACGGTAAAAAAGGCAAATAAAAACGAAGAATGGAAATGCGGCCTTACAAGAAGAAACGTACTCGCAGGGTACGCACACGTACATTTTTATGCAAATATGGATTTTTACAGGAGTATTATTTCGTTATTCAGAAGAAATAGAGGACAGGCTCAATGATAGATAATCCGGAATTAATTGAGCAGTTTACAGGTCGAAGTTGTGCCCGGAGTGATATTCTCGATCGCTTCAGACTATATACTTGGGACTCCTATAATGCACGATTATGTTTCAGCAAGCCTGAGTGATCTTTTGACTGACTGGGAGCTGATCAGGACCAGGCTTGATTATGCTGCAAGAGGGGATATACTGAATGGGCAGGATTAAATTTATTACAGGCGGAGCCAGAAGCGGCAAGAGCAGGCTGGCTGAAAATTTTTTAAAGAGCAAAGACAGGGTGGTATATATAGCGACCGGTATAGCATTTGACAATGAAATGAAGGACAGGATCGCGAAGCACAGG
>CAZVYR010000129.1:0-9929 GCA_964631555.1 uncultured Leptospirales bacterium | reverse complement strand
ATAACAATTTTGCATCCTGCTTCCGAAAATACCTTTGCCTGTCCAAATCCGGCACCTGAAGCACCGCCGGTTACAAATAAAACTTTTCCTGCAAAATCTTTCATTTTATTCCTCTAATGATTATTAAATAAATTTAGATATGATGGCATAATATAAATTACTTTTAAAAAAGACAATAAAGATTTAATATTTGAAGTCACCCTTGTTGAAATCGTATAACTTTTTTAAGCAATAATACTATTATTTTTTGTTCTTTCTGGCATGGCTGATCAGCGGCTCTTTACCTTTCTCCCGGAAGCTGACTACAATTTTCTCTGCTTTATCAAAAGGAACTGTTATAAAAGAAAAGTTGTCCATTACCTGTATATCGCTGATTTGCTTGGATTTAACTGAGACTTTACTAATTATTAGATCAACAAGCTTTCTGGCATCAATCCCGTCTTTTCTCCCAAGCGCCACAAAAAGTCTCGCTTTACCCTGCTGATCAAGCTGCTTTCCCTTTGCTCCCACTTCTTTTATTTCGCTATAGGCCTCAGGATTGAGCTCTTCCTCAAAACAATAATTAAGTACAGCAGCCAATATATCCTCCGGCTTATTATCCGTGAGCAGCTTCTCTGCCCAGTTATGATATTTAGCATCAATCTGATCATTAAGAATAGCAGTCAGGTCATCATAAATCTTTTTCTTCCTGGCTTTAATTATATCTTTCACCTTTGGGATGCTCGATTTTTTAATATCAGTTTTAGCGATCCGCTGTATGAACATCAGACGCGCATACTCGCTGGGTGTAATAAATGTAATAGCAGTGCCTTCTTTCCCAGCCCTGCCCGTGCGTCCTATCCTGTGAACATACGATTCCGGGTCCTGAGGCAATGAATAGTTTATAACGTGCGTAAGATTATTAACATCGATTCCGCGTGCAGCAACATCTGTTGCCACAAGAATATGCACTCTTTGTTTTTTAAATTTTTCGAGAGTTCTCTCTCTTTGAGCCTGAGAAATATCTCCATGTATTGCTTCCGCTTCATAACCTCTATCTGTTAAATGAGTTACAAGAGAATCAACATCACTTTTTGTTCTGCAAAAAATCAATCCATAAAAACCATCTTTAATATCAATTATTCTGCATAATGCCTCAAATTTATCAGAAGCTTTTACTTCAAAATATATTTGCTCCGTGAGATTAGCTGTTAGTTGTTCTTTATCAACCTTAAGCATCTCGTAGTCTCCCATGTATTTACGGGCAAGATCCTTTATTTTCCCTGGCATTGTTGCTGAAAACAATAGTGTCCTTTTATTGGGATTTGTATACTTCATTATTTCTTCCATATCATCGATGAATCCCATATTAAGCATTTCATCAGCCTCATCAAGTATCAGGTGCTCAATATTCCCCAGTTGCAGTGTCTTTCTATTAAGATGGTCAATTATTCTGCCAGGTGACCCGACTACAATATGCACGCCTTTTTTTAACCTCTGTAACTGCTGATCAATAGATTGACCACCATATATAGGTACTATTTTTATATCCCGGCTTCCCTTGAGTGAATTGATCTCCTCCGAGACCTGGATCGCCAGCTCACGAGTAGGTACCAGGATCAATGCCTGAACTAATTTAGAATTAGTTTTAACCATCTGTATAAGCGGCAATCCGAATGCAGCTGTCTTTCCTGTGCCGGTGTGAGCCTGGGCAATGATATTAGTATCGTCTCTCAGCATTACAGGGATAGTCATTGCCTGGATTGCAGTCGGCTCTTCAAAACCTTTTTTATTGATTGCGTCCAGTACTTGTGCTGTAAATCCCAGGTCATTAAATGTCATTTTATTTGTCATATATCTCTCTTTTATATAAATCCGTTTATCTTTTGTAACTTATCAAATATATATAATTATTGTATTAAAAGACAGTAAAACATCTTTTTTTAATTTATTTTTTATTAAGTGATTTAAGGTCGAATAAAGAAATTATTTATGACCGTTAAAAGTTATAAGAAGAAAACAATTATTTATTGACTATATATTTTAATATGAATTTAAATTCTCTGAAACGTTTATAGAGTCAATCTATATTATTATTTTTAAAGGAAAAACAGAACCCTTCGGAGAACAAAATGAGATACTGGAATTCAAAATTAAAAAATATGGCTGAATATTTTCCAGGGGAACAACCTCAGAATATAAATGAATATATAAAACTTAATACAAATGAAAATCCATTCCCACCATCAAAGACTGTGCTGGAAGCAATAAAACTGGCTGCAAACGAAAATCTCAGGCTATATCCTGATCCGGAATCCAAATCTCTAAGAAAGCTTTTCGCTGAAATGAATGGCCTGAAATCTGAAAATATCTTTGTGGGCAACGGATCTGACGAAATATTCACACTCCTGTTCCGTGGTTTTATAGAGACAACGGGTCTTGCCGCTTTTCCATATCCTTCATACTCATTATATTATACAATGGCAGAAGCAAACGGAATAAAATACGATAAAATAGATCTTAAGAAAACTTTTGAAATAGATTTCAATAAGTTTCTTGAAAAGAAATATGATCTTGTGATCATAGCCAATCCCAACAATCCAACCGGGACAGGAAGCAGTGCAGAACGAATACGGGCATTTCTCAAATCCTTTAAAGGACTTCTTGTTGTAGACGAAGCTTATGTTGACTTTTACGGGGAAACCGTTATCGAATTAGTCAGGGAATTCGAAAATTTAATCATTACCCGATCATTTTCCAAATCCTGTTCCTTAGCCGGCCTTCGCATAGGTATAGCTGTCTCAAATCCTGATATAATAAAAGGACTATTCAAACTCAAGGATTCATATAATATTAACAGAATCTCGAACGCAGGTGCAATTGCAGCATTAAATGATGTAAAAAGCTTCAGATACAATATTGAAATGATAAAGAATAATAAAGAGTATCTTGAAGAACAACTGGAAGAACTTGGTTTTAAAATAGTGCCGTCAAAAGCGAATTTTCTTTTTGTAAAATATCCCGGTATACCTGCAGAAAAATTATATGAAGAATTAAAAAAGAAAAAAATACTAGTACGTCATTTCAAGGGCCTGGTGCAGTCAGAATATATCAGGATAACAGTCGGAACAATGATGGAGATTAAAACTCTGATGCAAGAGCTTGAGTCTATAATAAAAGCTTGATGATCCTGCCTTCAGAATTGGTAACAAAATTACGCTGAATAAGCTCATTGAAGGTCAGCTCTTTTTTTTCATATCTATCTACATCTTTTTGATCTATCCAGATACTCACAGTATCCCTGACATCTCCCCGATCCCAGGCTACGGCTATTACGGATCCGAAGATTTCTTTTTCCGAAAATATTGTTCTGCATGATTGAATTACATATAATACATCGTCGAGATATTTTTGCAACTGCGCCAATGCAATCTCACTGTAGCCTGAATCAACCAACCCGGGATCAACCGACGTCCATATATCAATTCCCAGATAAAGTTTATTCTTCGAGTCCTCTCTTTTATCATAATAAAAACCTATGCTGTTTTCAGAAATATTGATTTTTTTCTCTTCTATCAGCCATCGTGCAATCCCCACAAGATATTTAAAATATTTATTATGATATTCCGCACCATTAGTAGTATATTGCCCGTACTCGACAAGAAATATATCATATTTTCCGCCACTATGCTCAGCTATTTTTAGGATATTCTCCTCTCGAAGTTCCTGCGAGGAGCAGCTTTGCAAAACAAAAATTATAATAATTACAGAAAATCTAAGCAAATACATTCAAAATCTCCTTACAAAAAAGAATGATTAGTTTTTTATTTCTGACATAATTCAGGTATCATTTATAAAAAATAATTTCAAAAATTTACAAAAGAACAAAGCCTGCCTGAATAACCAGTTTCCATATTACATTTATATTATATCCATGAATAAAAATATTTTCAAATACAAAATAAACAAAGCTGTACATCCTCCATTTACTGGAAGACTCTTAATTTATAAAGAGCAGGATATTCGAGGGGAATATCTAAAACACACAAATAATTCTTTCTAAATCAATGACACAGCCAATACAGTTTAAAAAACCCGGTTTAAACAATATATTTCGTATAATTTTTTCACCTCGGTTCCGAATATATATTAAAGACCATACTTCAAAAATAAAAATGCGTTCAAAAATAAATTTGTATCTATCATTTTTCCTCCTGTTATTCACTTCTTGTGGGCCATCATATTATCTATCCGACTCAACTACAGGCAGAACGCGTACCGGATTGGAAAACTTTATTTCGAACTATGCTTCCGGTTACAAAGGTAAAAAAGCAGCTCTTGTAACCAATCACTCCGGCGTGGATTTTTACTTAAGACAAAATATAGAATTGATCAGAAAAAAAAATATTAAAATTACTATGATTTTTGCGCCTGAGCACGGCTTATATGGATATGAAAACGAATATAACGAGAATGAATACATAACGAGTGACCACCTGAATTTAATTATTTATAACATGCATCATTTAGATATTGAATCATTCAGGTCCCTTATAAAAACAAGTGACCTCGTTATCTTCGATATACAGGATATGGGAATGAGATGTTACACATATATCTCATCTTTAAAATTCATAATGGACGCATTAGCGGGAAGTAAAACTGAATTGATCGTTCTTGACAGACCCAACCCACTCGGATTTCTCAGGGTTAACGGGCCATTCCTTGAGAATGACTTTTATTCAAAGAATATAAGCGCGTTCCCTGCACCGCTCTTTTACAACATGACAATCGGGGAAGCAGCACTGTATTACAAAGGCGAATATCAAAAAGATTTGAATCTCAAGGTAATACCCATGAAGGGCTATTTGCGCAATATGCGGTATAATGAAACAAAGCTCCCATGGATACCACCTTCCCCAAATCTACCAAGCTATATGAGTTCCATAAACTACTCAGCCGTTGTTTTACTTGAAGGAATTAACTTATCATTAGGAAGGGGCACAACAAAACCTTTTGAATACATAGGTGCTCCGTGGATAGAGCCTGTCTCCTTTTGCAATGGGCTGGGAAAATTGAAGATATCGAATTTCACGTTCCACCCTGTATATTTTAAACCATCTTTTTCAAAATACGAAGATGAAATTTGCGGAGGAGCGCATCTTGTATATACAGGTGGAAACTTTAATCCCGTGGAAGTCTCTTATAAGTTAATTTCATATACCCTGAAGAACTATACCAAGTTTCAATGGGAAAAATTTAACGATACTTACAATATTGACTACCTTGCAGGGACAGATACCTTCAGAAAATCTCTGGTCAATGGCGAAGACTTTGAACTTTTTTCTGAAAACAACAAAAAACAGTTAAATTCTTTCTTAAAGAAAAGATATAAATATTTAATATATGACGACGATCGCAACGCATCCTATTCATGGACTAGCAAGCAGCAGTAATATTCAGATTGACTTCTAATTCTTAATTCCAATAATCAGAGCAAGGGTTAACTTAAATAGTCAGACGATCAGGAGACGTGCTTTGAGCCTGTTCCAGCCTGGCAGAAAATATTATGAATTACCTGAATTAAGCTTAAGGCATTGACGAAACAAAATATTTTGATTGCGCTATTATTTCGGATAATTAAAATTTACCAAAATTCCGGCAAAATCCGAAAATCATAAAAAGGAAAACAAGAATAAATGATAAAAATAAATGATAAAAAACTATATTTCTATTTTTCCATCATTACCTTCATACTCGGAATCATATTAGGAATAATCTTTACTTATTCCGCATTTATCGTGGAGCCTGAAATCAGGGAATTACTCTCATTAGAAGATAATATTAATGAAAATTATAAGAAAGCCTATCTCATACTCAGAGATCCGCAAATCTTTGCCAGATATGAGAACTTTGACCGGAAAGCTTCATCGATCAAATCAATATTAAAAGCTTATGACGAAAGAATTAATAACAACGAAAATTTTGTTGCTAATGATAAAATATATCTGGAGCGCCTTCTGGACAGAAGAGAACGTGGGTCCCTTCTCACACGAAATACAATGATCTTTTTCTTTTTATTGACACTTCTTGGATTGATATTCTACTTTTTCGAGAGGTATCAAAACATAAAATCCGGTTCCTGACCCATTCAGGAAGAAACCAGCTTCTCTCCCTTTAGCTTGTCGAATTCCCTTAATAATTCCTTTTGCTTCGGAGATAATTTTTTAGGAACATGAATATTTACCTTGATCAACTGATCGCCTCTTCCGAAAGATCCCAGGTAGGGGATTCCGTTCCCTTTTAGCCGGAAAACCTGTCCATTATCAGTACCTGGTGGTATTTTCATTTTGGCTGTCTTGCCGCTGATAGTAGGTACTTCGATCTCACCGCCCAGGCAGGCAACAGGAAAAGATATATCCGCTACATTCAGCAGATCATTGCCATGCCTTTCAAAAATATTATGTCTTTGCACATGAATAAATACATAAAGATCACCACTGGGCCCGTTATTCGGTCCTGCTTCACCCTCTCCGCTAATTTTCAATCTTGATCCGGATTCTACGCCTGGTGGTATTTTAACAGTAATCTTTCTTTTACGTGCGACTATACCGGCGCCTTTACACGTTTTGCAGGGAGAAGTTATGATTTTACCCTCCCCCCTGCATTTGTAACATGACTGCTTTACTGAAAAAAAGCCCTGGGTCTGTCTTAACTGTCCGGTCCCGTTACAAACCGAACAAACTGTCGGCTGGGAACCGGGTGACGCCCCTGTACCATGACAGGTCGGGCAAGATTCATTCCGCGGGATATCGACCTGTACTTCTTTACCTGAGACCGCTTCTTCCAGAGTTATAGTTAATTCATACTGCAAATCCGCGCCTCTCCGCGCTCTTTTTGTTCTCGCTCTTCCTCCGCCTGCGCCTCCACCGAAAAAACGCTCAAAAATATCGCCAAGATCAAAATCAAAATCGCCAAAAATATCCGAAAAATCAGCAGCAGCTCCTCTGCCGAATCCTTCAACTCCGGAGACACCTTCATGACCATATCTGTCATACATAGCTCTTTTCTGCGGATCCCGCAAAATTTCATATGCTTCTGTTGCTTCTTTAAATTTCTCCACAGCATCAGGATTGTCTTTATTCCTGTCAGGGTGATATTTTAAGGCTAACTTTCTGTAAGCCTGCTTGATCTCATTTTCATCTGCGCTTTTACTAACGCCCAATATTTCATAAAAATCTCTTTTCGTAGCCAAATTTCACCTCTTTCGGAACTCCATGCTAATCAGGCAAAATATTTATATTTCACCAATCTTTATTCGGATATATTAATTATTTATCATCCTCAGCTTTATCATCATCAACAACTTCATAATCCGCATCATATACTTTACCACCTGCATTCTCATCCGGCGATTTTTCCCCTTCATCCGGTCTTCCGGAAGCTGAAGCTGCCTGTCCATCCTGTGATCCGGCTGTCTGTGCCGATTCTTTATAAATCCTTTCAGCAAAAGAATGAGATACCTGTTCCAGGTTTGTCTTTGCTGCTTTAATTGAATCAATATTATTAGACTCCATAGCGCTTCGCAGGTTGTTTATTTCTTTCTCAATATTCTCTTTCTCTGCAGGCTGAACTTTACTCTCATTCTCCTTGATCATTTTTTCCATGGAATAAATAATAGTATCAGCTTCATTCTTTATCTGCACAAGCTCTCTTGTCTTCTTATCCTCTTCAGCATGCTCCTCGGCATCCCGTACCATTTTCTTAATCTCATCTTCGGACAATCCGCTTGACGACTCAATTCTTATTTTCTGCTCTTTGCCTGTCCCAAGATCTTTAGCCGATACATGAACAATTCCATTAGCGTCTATATCAAAAGCAACTTCGATCTGAGGTACACCCCTCGGGGCAGGCGGAATCCCTACCAGCTCGAATCTCCCGAGAGTCCTGTTTTGAGTTGCCATTTCTCTTTCACCCTGTAAAACATGTATTGATACTGCAGGTTGATTATCAGCAGCAGTTGAAAATACCTGGCTTTTCTTTGTGGGGATAGTCGTATTTCTTTCTATGAGTTTTGTCATTACGCTGCCGAGTGTCTCAATACCAAGAGACAGAGGGGTAACATCCAGCAGCAATACATCATGAACGTCTCCTGCAAGGACACCTCCCTGGATAGCTGCTCCGACAGCAACAACCTCGTCAGGATTTACTCCCTTGTGAGGATCCTTGCCAAAGATGCTTTTAACCAATTCCTGGACTGCAGGGATCCTGGTTGACCCGCCAACCAGAATTACCTCATCAATATCAGCGGCGGAAAAACCTGAATCTTTCAAAGCTTTCATACAGGGATCTTTTGTAGAATTAAACAAATCTCCGACCATTTGCTCAAAATTCGCCCTGGTCAATGTTGTTACCAGGTGCTTAGGCCCGCTTTGATCAGCAGTAAGAAAAGGAATATTTATTTCAGTCTGAAGTTTACTTGAGAGTTCGATCTTTGCCTTTTCAGCAGCCTCTTTTAATCTTTGTAATGCCATCTTATCAGTTGAAACATCAATACCTGTCTGTTTCTTAAATTCAACAATTAACCAGTTCATGATCTTCAAATCAAAATCGTCGCCCCCTAAATGCGTATTGCCGTTAGTTGACTTAACTTCAAAAACACCGTCACCCAGTTCCAAAATAGAAACATCAAAAGTACCGCCGCCAAGATCATAGACAGCTATTTTCTCATTTACTTTCTTTTTATCAAGACCGTACGCCAAAGCAGCAGCAGTAGGCTCATTGATTATTCTTTCCACCTTCAGACCAGCAATAGCTCCCGCATCCTTGGTTGCCTGCCTTTGTGAATCATTAAAATAAGCAGGAACAGTAATAACAGCCCTATCAACCTTTTCACCTAGAAAATCTTCAGCAGTCTGTCTCATTTTCTGCAGAACCCTGGCAGATACTTCCTGGGGAGAAAGTTCCTCATAATCCGTTTTAATTTTTATGCCTCCCTTGCCGTCGTCAATGACCTTATACGGGATCATCTTCATTTCTTCAGTAACTTCAGCAAAACTCCTGCCCATAAATCTTTTTACGGATCTGATAGTATTTACAGGATTTGTAATAATCTGATTCTTGGCCACCTGCCCGACCAATCTCTCGTTTTTATCTGTAAGGGCTACAATTGACGGAGTAGTCCTTTGCCCCTCTGAATTCTGTATTACCAGAGGTTCCCCTCCTGTCATCACAGCAACACATGAATTAGTCGTTCCGAGATCGATACCTATAATCTTACTCATTTTCTTTCTCCTTTTTTAACAATAATTAAATCAATATATAAATTTTCGTTTTTTTTAAATATGTTCTGACTGCCCCGGTTTATCAAGCTTCCGTATCTTTGGGAAAATCAGTTGCAGAACGATTTTTATTAGCAGAACTACCACCTGCAGATGTTGACTTTGGCTTTGTTACTTTAACCTTGGCTGCCCTGATCAAATAATCATCCAGTCGAAAACCTTTCTGATGAACCCTTGTAATAGTATCGCATTCCACATCCTCACTTTCATCTATTTCAACAGCTTCATTATAATTCGGATTAAAATCCTTGTTTAAAGAATCAATCTCTTCAATACCATACTTCTGCAACATCTCTTCAATTCTTTTTGAGATCATAGAAAATCCGTCAGCAAATGAGTTACACACTTCCTGAACTGTCTGTCGGCTGTCAACATTACAAGCCGCTTCCCTTGCTCTGAGCAAATCATCATTAATATTAATAACATCAAAAGCAAAATCCTTAATTGCAAGCTTCCTCTGTTCTTCCTGAGACTTTAACATTCTTTTTTTATAATTTTCAAAATCCGCCTGACGTCTTTGCATCGTTTCTGTCAATGCCGCGATTTCCTTATTCTTCTTCTCCAGCTCTGTCTCGATTTCTGATTTGCCGGATAATTCCTGACTATCCG
>CAZVYR010000128.1:0-9935 GCA_964631555.1 uncultured Leptospirales bacterium | reverse complement strand
TGTAATAATGTTATACGATCGTATAATTATCCTTCATCAGCACTGAAAGCTTTACTGTGTGTCAGCTGCTGTACTAAGCCGGCTTTTCATGTTGATAAGGTACTTGTAAAGTATCGGCATTTTCAGGGTTAACTGTCAAGATGAATTTACTGAAAAATCTATGTCTTTTTATATATATGCACGAGTTTGTAAGAGCATATCCTGATACTGACCGGACTATATCAGGGGAAAGACTGAATTTTAATGTTGTTTCAGGTCAGGTATATTGATAAGGTCAAGCGCTTCTTCGGTAAATTCATTCATACTTTTTAAAGCGTCCAGAACTGTCCAGCCTTGATAGGTTGGATATTCCTCATATTCTGCGTATTCTATAATGCTGTCGGGATTCATTATCATGTTTCCCCCGGATTCATAGCTTTTTAACAGGGTTGATATGAATTTTTTAACGGCTTTAAAGAACTCGTGTATTTCTATAAGGAAAAGCCTGCCGTGGCGTACTCTCATGAGATGAAGCTGGCTCTGGTATTCATTTGACCTGGCTCTGTCTATATCTTCGATGGTCTGGCAAAAGGTTTTAAAATACCTGTTGCATTCATCCAGTTTTCTGTAAAGAGTATCTCTTTCGCTTGCGTTTGAGAAATCCAGCTTTATGTATTGATCGGATATAACTACCCATATCTTTTCCTGGAAGTAATTCATTATGCTGCCGGCTTCGTTTGTTTCAGCGTCTTCTTTATAGTTTGAAAAGACTTCTATTTTTATATCCTTTAAGTGTTTATAGCTTTTTAAGGATTTTTCTTCAAAAACAGGTTTTTCCTGAATTTTGGCATAGATGGCGTTTTCGATTTCCTTTAAGTTGGAATCAGGGTACATATCCTTGAGCGTTGTTCTGAGCTTGTTCAGATCTTTTTTAACCCTTGCTTTTCGGGTTTCGTCATTAGTGGTTTTTAACACGCTTTCCAGCAGTTTTATTGTTCTTACTATTTCTTCCGACTTTTTATTGTTTTCTTGCATTTTGATTGAGTGTAATCCCCTGGGTATTTGAGGTTATGAGACCCGGCATATTTTTTTCATAATCATGTATATTATTATACTTTATTATTATTTTATTTTAAAAATTTCAATTAAAATTTATTTAATCCGGGCAGATAATACTGGTGAATTCGAGTCGGTATAATGTCCTATTTTATACGACTTTGAAACGGAGCGGAAGCGATTCTGGAACGGAGGGGAAGCGAATCTGGAACGGAGAGGAAACGAGTCTGGAACGGAGCGGAAGCGACTCTGAGACGGAGTGGAAGCGATTCTGAGACGGAGTGGAAGCGATTTTGAGACGGAGTGGAAGCGAGTCTGGAACGGAGAGGAAACGACTTAATACTGGAATAATCCAGTATTATGAAACGGAGGGGATGCGGATTCGGGCAGGCAAATTATGTCTTTAATATTAAACTATTATTTCCGATTAATATATTACAGGGCCATGTAATGTGATATTATGAAATTTAGTTTCTCAGAAGTCATCCAATCCGCCCGCAGGGCGGAAAAACCATATAAAAGAAACTTGAATAACAAAAATATGTACTTTTAAATTCAAGTTTCTTAAAAGATAAATAAAAAAATCCTATATTCGTTAATATAATGAGCGTTAAGCAATATCATCATTTTTTTAAAGACCTGGGCGTTTTAGTTTTTATCTTTATTATCCTTTATTTTATGCTGCCGGCGCAGGCCAGGGGGGAAGCTGCGCCCGGTTCTGCTGAAGTAATAGAGTCTCTTGATATTCAGAACGGTATGATAAGATCACTGAGAAAGGATGTCAGAACTGCTCTTATGGCTGTTAAAGGTAACAGGGGCGCGGATATGCTCCCTGAGCTTAAGATTTACAGGTATAAAGTAAAGAAAAAAGATAATTTCTGGATGATCCTGTCAAGAACTTCCCTGAATATCGACACTATATCCACTCTGAATTTTCTTACGTCTCCGGCGGATGTGTATCCGGGTAAGGAGATTTTTTTGCCGAATATGAGGGGCATTATTTACGAAAAGAAAGAAGGCGATACTATTCAGAAGATCGCTGAGGAATTTGAGGTCGAAAAAGAATATATTCGCAAGATCAACCGTTTTTCCGGGAATGAAATACAGAAAGAATATATTTTTATTCCTTCAGGCAAAATCTCGAATATTGAGAAGTCGCTTTTCCTGGGGTCGGGATTTATTTCGCCTTTGAAAAATACTGTAAGGACATCAAATTTCGGAAGAAGGGTTGACCCGTTTCACGGGAAGTTCGATTTTCACGCGGGTATTGACCTGCGTTGTTCGCCTGGTACCAAGGTGCACGCGGCGCGCAGCGGAAAGGTAGTCTTTACGGGTTATAAGGACGGATACGGGCTGCTGGTCGTTCTTAAGCATGAGAACAATTATGTTACATACTACGGCCATCTGAAGCGCGTACTGGTAAAGAACGGGAATAAGATAAAGAGAGGGGAACTGATTGCTCTTTCGGGAAACACCGGAAGGTCAACCGGCCCTCATCTGCACTTTGAAGTAAGGAAAGAGGGTAGGCCTGTGAATCCGGGGATATTGACCTCATCCCCCTAGCCCACGAAAGGAGAAGGGGGAATTGGATAAATTTGATTGGGGAAGACCCCCAATTACCCGGATGGGATTTATCCGATGAAATATGCAAATAGCTAAGTTGTTTAATTTATAGTTTTGCCTGTCTCAATCCAGGTTGTCGGTGAGGCTTGTGAGGTCGTCGCCGTCTTCAGGGAATTCCGACATCAGGAAGGTTATTAAAAGCTGCATTTCACTTTGTTTGAATTCTTTCATAAAGTCATTTCTGATAGTATTGGCCAGGGGTGTGGCGAACTTTTTATCCTTTCCTGGCAGGGCTATCAGGATTTTATTTCTGTCGTATCTTGCCGAGAAGTCAGTATCCGATATCCGGCTTTTGATCAGTTCCGCGAGGTTATTTATCAATTCTTTTGATTTGTCCGGCCCAAAAGTATTTTCATATCTCTTGAAGTTCTTGATAGAAAAGACAACCAGTGTCATGGGTATATTCATGCTTTTTGAGTTTATCAACGCATGATTTATCCTGTTGTATATTTCCTGGATTTTATCAATATACCTGTTTTCCTCAGGATCGTTTTGCTGAATATTCATTAGATTCAGGAAAAGAATATCCGAGAATATCCCCAGGTTCTTCTGCATTGCTTTCTTTTTGTCCTGATCAGGCTGCCTGTCGTCTTTCGACGTGCCGTCTTTAGATGTACCGACTTTAGTCGTGCCGTCTTTAGACGGAATTTCTTTGAGCCTGAATATTATCGTGAATCCCTGTAATTTATCGCCTGTTAAAAAAGGAAATATCCAGAGTTGCGACATTTTATTTATCTGAGTTTCGCTGAAAGTGGCTTTCACGATTTCGGAATTGCCTGGATCTTCTATCTCCGGCTTTGTCTTTCTGCTTTTTACGAATAAAAGAAAAGGATCTCTTTCATTTATGGAAAAGCCTGTTTCTTTTAGCAGTATGCAGTCTTCATCTTCAGTTATAATGGGAATATATTTTTCTTTGTTGCTGTCATTTATAAATACGGAGTAACCGGTAATTCCGAGTTCTTTGAATTCGGATTTTATTGTTTCTGTAACATGTTTTAAGCTGCCTGATGAAGAGGCTTTTTCCAGGAGATCATTGATGCGCCTGTAATAGCTGAGATCGTATTCGAGGGATAATATCTTGTTTTCCAGGTTTTTAATTGTATTGAGTTTGTATAATTCCTCAGCGCTTGCTTCACATAAAGCCTGAACCAGGGTCTTTTCTTCATCTGTATAGGCTTCATCTGTGATCTTGTCTCCAAGGGCCAGTACACCGATCACTTTACCTTTGTGATTCCAGGGGGACAGCAGTCTGGTTTTTAATGAAACAAACTTGCTGTGCTGTTCAGTATATTCCGGGCTGTCTTTGAATTTCTCAATATCCACAATATCTTTTTTCAGGTGTTTTATAATGCCCCCGGATGAAGCGAATGTAACGGAAGTGTCAGCTGATTTTAATCCGCTGGAAGCGGCAATTTGCCAGTTATCTTCCTGATCCTTTTTCATGATTAAGGCTGCTGAAGCACCGACCTGTCCCATAATGGAAAATATTACTGTTTCATAGAGTTCTTTTTCCGTCTCTGACCTGGATATTTCCTTTCTTAATTCGTAGAGTGTAGTATAGTACTGATTAGAAATCTCTTTATTTTTGCTTTCTTCGATAATATCTTCAAGGTTATCCGTTTCTGCCAGGTTGGTTCCGTCAGGGTTTGCATCAGTTTCAGGCTGAGTAATTGCGGGATTTTCAAGGTCATCCTCATCACCGGATATTATATCCGGTTCGATTTCCTGCAGGCTTCCTGTTTCCTGTAAGGATGCATCTGACAGTTCACCGTCTTTGATTATCTGTTCGTCGTTTTCTGAGTCATTTTTCGGTTGAAGTGAAAAGTCCGGCAGAATGGGATTGTCTTCTTCAGTAAGGGGATTCATGGAGGACTTGGTGGTGAATTGGGTATCTGCCGGTTTTCTGTTGTCAGCTTTCTTCTCATCCGGACTTTGTTCCTGTTCATTGCTGTATTCTGTTTTTTGTTTCTCCAGCATGTCAAGTGGAGAGTAATTATCATCTTCAGGAAGCTCAAAGAGATTGTCCATTCCACCTGTATCGTCAAGATCGTCCCGGCTCTCAGGTAAGCCTGGGATATCTTCCGGATATTCGTGTGCTGATTTTGCTTCCTGGTCGTTATTGATCATTTCGGTTTCAGCCGGACCTTTAATTGTATCAATGAGCGTTGACCTTCCCTTACGGTTGATTTCCTTTTTAAAATCATAAGCTTTTTCTAATAAACCCATTTTTTATTTATCCATATCGTCTAATACTTTTTTATAAAGATCATAATATTCAGACTCTGCAAAATTTTTAATGGCATCTTCCGGTAATTTTGACAACAGTTCGTTTAAATATTTAAGCAGCTTTTTTATATCTTTTATTTCTTTTTCTTTGGAAAAGTCCATGCCGGTAATGCCTTTATTATCCTCGAATATTATTATTCTGTCAGTTATATCCTGGATTGTTTCTTCAATTTCCCTTTTCATCGAATCCTCGAGTTTTGTTTTAATTTTCTCTATATCTTCTTCAAGAATTAATGCAGTTGAAGATGATATATCGTTTTCAATGCTCTTTTTTTCATTATCCAGCAGACTGTTTTTTTTCGGTATTATGTATTTATATTTATCGAATATTATTGTATCTTTAATATCCTGATCATGGCCTGCGATTATTTTTGACAGGCCGATATCTAACTTTCTGCGGTTGATTTTAAAGAGCTGATCTTCGATCAATTCAATCTCTTCAGGGACAAGGCCAAGCGCGTGTTCACGGAGTGCGGTTGTTTTTTGTTCAGTAATTTCCTCTGCTTTTGATTCTGCTTCTTTAAGTTTCTTTAAATGCTCCTTTGTAATAAAAGAATTATCAATAAAGGCAATATCGTCGTCAAAAAATTTTTGTTTTTCATCCTGCTCTTTCAGCAAATCGGTAAATGCCGGATAATTATCCCTGATAAGGCCCGTGATCCTTTTCTTATCTATTGTATCTGACTTGGTAAGTTCAACAGATTTACCTCCGGTATAATCAACAATGTTGGAGGTAATTTCTTCCAGTTCATCTTTGTCATCGGTTATCTCACCTTTCCCGGATAATAGTATATTCCGGTCAGCGGTGTATTTATTTATATTGTTTATAATTAGGACATTGCTGTCCTGTGACATTGTTGCATCAGTTTGATTTGAAAAAGAATCCTGTACCTGGAGTTGTTCGTTTTCATCATTTTCAGTTTCGTTATACAGATAATTGTCTTCAGGCTCTTCTGTTTCTTCAGAAAATACAACGCTGTCCTGCACTGTGTTTTCCAGGTTATGATGATCATAATCCCCGGATTCAGGAGAATTTATATTGCCAGCCGGCAGTTCAGGTTCGTGTTCTTCGTTTTCAGCATATTCGATTGTATCTTCGATGTATTCAAATGGAGTATTTTCGACTCTGATTTCGTCCCCGAAATCAGATATCTCATTTTCCCGGGTATTTTCTTCTTTTTCTGTATCTTTTTCATTGTTTTCTATCAGACTTTCCTCTTTATCTATTGATCCTGAAGTTTCTTCCAATGTAATTGAATTCCCGGGTTCTATTGTTTCATTTATAGTATGGTCATCTTCCGGTAATATATCAAGTTCTTCCAGAAAGTCCTCGTCATCAAATGAACGCAGATCCTCTTCTGCAATTATTTCCGCTTCGTTTAAGTCAATTTGGCTGACATCATCGAAATTTGCAGGCAGTTCGTCAGTGAGTTTTTCAGGGACCTCGATTTCTTCTTCTTCGATCATTATTGCGGTTGTTGTTATTTCCTGTGCCTCAGCAGGTATTATTATTGCAGACTCCTGTTCGTATAATATGTCTTTTTCATAGGATTGTTCTGTAATTTCCGGGATATTTTCTGATGCATCTTCTTCCTGTTTTTCCTGTTCTTCAGGGATTTTAAAAGAATGTTTCTCAGATTCCCGGATTTTTTCCTTTTTTTTAACAGAGGTTATTTTATCTACCCGGAAAGCCAGCTCTCCAATGCTTAGCATGTTGTCCCGGTTTTTTGGTCCACAGTCTTTGACTGCTACCTCATTTTCAAATTCATCTAATATTGTATTGTATTTGGCAGGCTTTACAACCTGAGGAACAGGTTCTTTCTGTTTTTTATTTTCGGCTGACTGGATTTCAGGATAATTCCCAATTGCATTGCTGCTGAAGGGATCAGTTTCTGAGGAGGGTTCATGTATATCTTCAGTTTTATTATGTTGGTTTTTTTCGAATTCTGAGCTATTATTTTTATAAATTTTATCCATTGGGATCTATTATTTTAAAATTATATTTTAATAGCCATTATCATCAGGAAGGTAATTAAGTGAATGACATTATACAGCTAATTATTAATATCGGCTATAATGCAAACATTATTTTCAAATAAAATTCCGGGAAGAGCTAAACATGTGTATTTAGTTGAAAAAAGATCTCTCTGAATTAATAATAATAAATTATTTTATATTTAAGTCAATTTGACAAGCGCAAGATCAAAAAAAATAATAAATAACCTGAGAAAATACTACGGTAAGATAAATCCCGGATTGTCTTATTCAGGAACTTATGAGCTGACTATTTCGGTGGTTCTTTCGGCTCAGACCACTGACAGACAGGTAAATTCCGTAACTCCGGCTCTTTTTAACAGGTATCCGGACTTTAAAAGCCTGTCAAAAGCAAAGCTTAATGATGTGGAATCATTAATCAGGAGTGTAGGGCTTTATAAAACCAAGGCAAAGAATATAATTGATCTCTCAAAAGACGTTGTATCTAAATATAATAATGTTTTACCTGAAGAATTTAATGAATTGATCAAATTGCCCGGAGTGGGAAGAAAGTCAGCCAATGTAATATTATCAATGGGATTTCATAAACCGGCATTGGCTGTGGATACACATATCTTGAGACTGGCAAACAGAATCGGGTATATAAATTCCCGTAATCCGTTAGAAGTAGAGAGATCATTGATGCATTATATAGATAAAAAAGACTGGATTGAAGCGCATTTACTGATCATCAAACACGGACGCACTATATGCATGGCAAGAAAGCCTCTTTGCGGGGATTGTCCTCTCAATCGGCTTTGTGATTATGTGAATATTTCAAATAGTACTTTTTAAAAATAATAATCGTATCAATGTCATTTTTATTTTTCCCGAGGCTGGTTGCCGGATCCATACCTGTAATTGTTTTTAAGGCAAGGTATGCGTTATCAGATACAGACTTGTCTATATCAGTAAGAAAGTTGAGTAATAACGGTATTGCCTGGATACTCCTGTTCTCTGCAAGTATACGAATACCCCATATTTTGAAATTGTTATTGGAGCCTTTTATTTTTTCAATTAAATCCTTCTCGTGTTTCACACAGTATTTTGACGACAGCCTGATAAAATTTCTTGCTTTGCGAATATTGCCTGATTCGTTTTTTGATTTTTTCTCTGCAAATTGAATAATTCTCTCACAAGCTATATCAATGTCTTTGTTAATAATATATTTTGAAACAGTATCAGCCAGGTTAACAGAACCGGAAAATAACAACTGTTCCCATTCCCGGTTTGATAAGTCTATTTCAATATTATTTTCATGTGCGTAGAACAACAACTTGCGAATCAGATTGTTGTCAGCACTTTTAATGCTTTCCTTTTTTAATTTTTGCAACGGGAAACTATAACCCATCCTGAGCAGGATCAGGCCAGCTTCCCTGATCTCGTAGGGAGATTTACCGAATTTGAATATAGCTGAATAAGAAGCGATATTTAAAAAATATATAAACATCCCCAGTATTACAGATAATACCATGGTTCTCTTAATATTATAGAATTCACTAATAAGAAAGAAGAAGAATATTGCTAATTTCAATATTTTGATAATAGAAACACATGTTCCGCTGTCAATGCTGGAGCTGATTATCTTATCCAGGATTCCGTAAGCTAGCCCGATACTCAGGAAAAGCGGTGTTGTGATACTTGGCTTTTTTTTCAATTTAAGTATTATCAATAAAAGCCAGGGATAAATCATGTTGTTTGAATAACGTCCATTCAGCAAACTTAAGACAGGATTCCATGGCCAACCTGGGTCACGGATATAATCGATTAATGTAAAAAGAATGGTAATTAAATATATGAACAGGAATGGGATTATCCTTGTCTCAATAAACAGGATTACTTTTCCTTTTCTCCCGTATTTTTTACTATATTCGTCAAAATAAGTATTAATATCAAGTGACGCGAATATAAAGACAAGATAGAATGAAAGAACCATCAGGTAAATCCTGACTATTAAAGATACTCCGCCCCATGAATAATTAAGATTGAAATAAAGATTGAAAATAAGAAGAAAAATAAGGGTGTATATAAATACTGAGATCTCTCTCAGTTTGGTATTCAGGAGGGCCATCTTATTCCACGTTTTTAAGAAAGTCTAACATATCCTTTGAGATCAAATGATCTTCAACCCCATAACCTTTTTTGTTTGTACCGATTACGGTAAATTCGGAGAAGTTTTTAAATCTATAATAATTCTTCTTTTTTGCTTTTGGGAGTGGCAGGGGGATAGAATAAATAGCTTTGCCCACAAGTAAATCCACATCGTCCTGGGCATCTTTATAGGAGAATTCAGTTGATGTCAGGATGTCGTTATTCTTTTCCATTATTAGTGATTCGCATTCGACATTAATTATCGGGATGTTTCCGCTTTTCTTGGAAAGAAAACCATTCGACTCAGGGATTGCATCTTTTTCAATGTATGTAAGATTCATTGCCATATCACGGAATTGAACAGTAAGACGGCTCCGGCAGCTTATATTATCATTTGATATGCTGCCCCAGCTATGTTCGCGTTGGCCGAAACAGTCAAAATTGACTTTCTTGCCTTTATCTTCTCCTGCTTTTACTAAAATATCGCCGGATATCTTACATCTTTGCTCATATTTGCTCCAGGTTTTTCCTGAAACCTGGGTTCCGGTCAGCTCATCATCAATAATATTTTCAGGGAAGTCGAATATCGGGAAAATACCTGTTATATTGATATTCGCGGTAATTGTCTCATTCTTTACATTGAGTCTGAATTTATCAAATGGAGTGACAATGGAATATTCAAATTTTCTATTTCCGATTTTTTTGTTTTTAAGATTTCCGTCAAATTCGAATATGTCGGCAGCTTGATAAACTTTATTATTGAAAATTATTATCCAGCTGATTTCAATTTTTTTCTTACTAACTAAAAAACGAATATCCGCTGAACCAAAAACTTTATTTTTTTTACTAACAAAATTGATATTAAA
>CAZVYR010000127.1:0-9977 GCA_964631555.1 uncultured Leptospirales bacterium | reverse complement strand
TATTTTAAAGAATTCATCATCGCTGAGTCTTTTGTTCCTGATATTAAATGTCATTGTTTTTACTCTTTTTTAAAACAGCTCAACCTGGCTGGTCTTTATAAACCGTTATCCGGGGATTTATCCTTTGGATTTTCGAACATTGTCGCCTTATATTCTTACCTGTTTTAAATACTTTTTAGCAATCCTTAGTGCCTGGGCAGGAAAATCCTGGGACAAAAGTCCAACCCCGAACATAATATATTCAATATCGATAAAGGCTTTTGGCGCTTTAGGTTTTAGTTTCCATGGCTCCTGCGGGTCGAAGAGACCTGCCTGTAAAATTTTTTCAGGATGCAGTCCGTATTTAAAAATCCCGCCTGTCCCGATAATATTTTCAGTATCAAGCAGGTTTTTGCCATACTGCACCATTGTCTCACCTGATATAGAATATTCCTGGCGAATAGTCCCCGCGTGTCTATCAACAGCTATCAGTGCCGCTGATTTGGCCAAAGCTATATCCAGGTTACATTCTATATTGCCGGAAGGCACGTATTCAACATTAGCGTTAATTTTTTTAACGTATTGCTTTATATCTATTTTCTCTGTACTGCCGTCAGGCATTAAAGCATTGAGTCTGTTTGTCAGTTTTTCCTCACCTGCCAGTTCATATATTGTATGTGCGTTATACCTTATTCCCAGGTCTCCTTCCACAGTTCTTTTTAACTTTTGCTCAGGCAGCCCTTTAATAATGGCCTGCGGAGTAACCGGTGAATTATCTATTACCGAATGGATATTGGTCGTGGCACCGCCTATTTCAATGACAACAAGACTGCCAATACCGGGCTCATCATCAGTCCCGTCCGCCAGCAGGCCTGCTGCCAGTAATGATGCTTTCGGGGTCGGGATTATTGTTTTTCCTGTAAATGCCTGCGCTTTATCCAGGCCTTTCGCCCTGATAATATGAGAAATAAAAATATCGCGGATAATTTCCTGTGCCGGTTCTACGTCCACCACGTCAATGCTTGGCAAAACATTTTTTGCAGTATATACGTTTTTCTCTTTTTCTTTTAGAATTTCTTTTACTTTGTTTGTGGCCACACGATTGCCGGCCACCAGTATAGGACAGTTGATTTGAGATCCGGCAAGCATTTCAGCATTATGAATAATAACTTTCTTGTCCCCTCCGTCAGTTCCTCCTGATAGAAGTATAATATCACACTTTGCTGCTTCCAGTTCCCTTATGATTTCTTCATCTATCTCAAACCCGTAACCGCAGACAACCTTCGCGCCTGCTCCCAGCGCGGCCCTGCATGCTGCTTCCAGTGTTAACTCAGGAACAAGCCCTATCGCCGCCATTTTCAAACCGCCTGCCGCGCTGCTGCTCGCATATTTACGCTGAACTTTATTTAAGTCTATTCCTGAAGTTTCTTCCAGTTTTGCCAGGGCATTATTTAAACCTGTTGTGATGTCCGTTTCTACTGTTGTATGTGCCTGAGCCCATCCTGCGATTATTTCCTTTTCCATGTCTACTGCCAATACTTTTGTATACGTGCTGCCGAAATCAATAAGTAAGTATATGTTCACCCTATTCACTTTCCTGTTATAGGATAACCAAAATATCTTAAAATAACATCGACTACGGTAAGCAACATGACCGAAACGAGGGCAACGCCTGCTATTATGCTCATGTACTTGCTAAACCAGGAAATAACTTTACTGAATATTTTCATAGATACCCCCATCGTGCATTTATATAATAGTATTTAGTAAATATCTTTTAAATATGATTTTCTATCCTGATTGCAAAACTTCGAGTGTGACACATTCCTGCAGATGTGTTCAGGTGCTGATTATAATAATAACAAATGAATCAAATCTCTGACGTCGTCTATTTCTTCAAAATGTTCAAGTTTTGAACTTCCTTTGTCTCGATATTTCTCAATGATTGTTCCAGGTTTTCAAGATCAAGGTCTATGTATGTGGAACAGATATTATACAGAATATCGGTCTTGCTTTTGAAGTAATGATATATGCCTCCCTTTATGACTTTCGCGACATCCGCAATATCATCTATACGCGTCTCAATATATCCCTTGTCGGCAAACAATTGAGCACTGATCCTGATGATGGTATTGATTCTTTTCCTCTGTTTCGGATCAGCCGTTGAAATATCAATACTCCCTCTGGGGCTCAAAATAACATACCTTGTTCTGCTTTAATTATTATTTTAAAAATTCAAATTAATATATATCTCTCTGCCATTCCGAATTAGTCATCAAAGTTCTGAATATTACCTTAACACTCTCAGTTATGTTATTATCTGTATTATAAGTCATTTTAAAAGAAGTTAACTTACCTGTCTTTTTATGATTCGTACTATTTAAAAGAATCCATTTTTTTGTAAATAACCCCGGTGGAATACTGAAATCCTCTGCCATAAGATGATTTTCCGGGAAGATCTTTACATTCTCAATTTTCGATATATATTTATTATAATCTTCTACTGTAAGAGCTGTTAATGCTCCAATTCCCGCAACAGCACCTGCAGCCTTCAATTCGCCTTTCGAACCCGCAATAGCCGCACTAGTGCCCAGTATTGCTATAGTTCCAAGAACAAGACTACGATTATATTCTTCAATCGTGATAGTCTTACTAATCGCATCTTTCCATGCGACTATATCTTTTCCTGATACAATTCTCACTGAATCATTTGCAGCAGAGCCAAAATCAAGTGTAACATTCCTGATCCTTATCCATTTATCAGACCTATTTTCAAAGGTCATATATATTAAACCAAAATACAAGCTTGACATTTTATTATCTTCTTCCGCACTTATCTCAAGGCCTAATGTGCTTCTTTCTTTATCTGTCAGCTTACCTTTTGAATTATATAGTTTAGCGGAATATTGATTGGAAATACTGGCACATGAAAAAATAACCGGAATTAAAATTATTAATACAATTTTTTTCATACTTATCTCCTGAAAAAATAGTATTTTATGTTGATGCCGTTTTAAATCACTTCCCCTCCGTTCCATATACCGGATTTATCCGCTATTTAGTCGCATCAAAAGGATTAGGAAGACTAAATCAGTGTATCCTGACTTTCAGGCCATAGCCCTCAAGGTACTCTTTCCGTGCCTGCATAAGCTCATCCGAAGGTGGCTCAGCAACAAAAACCTTTTCATTTTTCAGTAACCTGTCATGCTTGGAAACACCCATTTTATGATAAGGTAAAAGCTGCACTAAATCCACTGAATCCCTGATCTTCGAAAGAAAAGCGCTGTATTTTTCAAAATGTTCTTCCGAGTCGTTCAGAAGAGGAATAACGGGAATCCGCATCCAGAACCGGCCGCCGGCCCCGGCAATTTTTACTGCGTTTTCCAGTATCAGTTCATTAGGCACACCGATTACCTGCTTGTGCAGAGCGCTGTCCATGCACTTAAGATCGTATAGGAACAGGTCTGTGTACGGAAGCACTTTTTCAATGTTTTCCCACTTAACATAGCCTGTGGTATCAACAGCAGTATGTATCCCATTATCCTTGCATCGTTTAAGAAGCTCAATAGTAAATTCAGGCTGATAAAGACATTCTCCTCCTGAAATCGTAACGCCGCCGCCGGATTCATCAAAGAATGGCTTGTCACGAAGAACACGATACATTACTTCGTCAATAGTCTGGTCAGTACCGCACATATATAAAGCATCAGCCTTGCAGGCTTCGGCGCAGGCACCGCATTCATCACACTTTGATTTGTCAATAACCGGGTAAATGATGTCTTCACCCATACTATTCTGTGTAACCGGGCCGCGTTTGATCGCGTCATTAGGGCACACATCGAGACATTCACCGCAGGCTTCAATCCCGAGACAGCGGATGCGCATCCAGTTTAATTGAGTTGGAAACTCCTGGGACTCGGGGCTATGACACCATGGGCAGCGAAGCGGACAACCTTTCAGAAAAACCGTTGTTCTGATGCCGGGTCCGTCCTGAACACTAAAACCCTGTATATCATATATCTTTCCTGTAAGTACTTTTTCCAAGTTCAAGCTCCTTTGTTATGTTTCTTAATCCGGAATAATAAAAAATTATTTCAATAGCTATATTCAGAGACTATATATTAGTCGTAAAATCCAGGAATACTGTGCTTTTATATATAATCTGTCACGATCCTCACCAGACGTGGGTGTTTGAATTCGCGCATAGGAGCTTATATTACCATTATTGGCATTCATAAGCAGAAACTTGAAAGATCATATTTTAATAAAATTACTAATTTTATAACTGAAAAACCGTACCGATATTTAGTAACTGCTTCAATATAATATTTGCATTCCCATACTAAATCTGCCAAATTGTCCACATTAATTATTTAACCTTCTTTAATTTTTTCTTGAAATTCAGGTGGGTTTTTTTATATCTTAAAATTAAGGATTGGTATTATCTTTCCAGATTTATCAATACAACTGGTATTTAATAATTCAATCTATATTTATGGTGAGAAAGCGTACGATTATAAATATAAAAGTAACTAACTCCGCTGAAAATTGGTTTAATAAACCATTTCACCGGGAATTTTTTTTTATAACTGTCTAATTCCTTTCTCCAGTATTAAAAATCAGTTAAGATGAATTATTGATTAAGCGTGTAATAAAATGTAAAAAGGAGAATCCCCTATGTTCCAGTTTGCTCCCATGTCTGACCGTATAAAGCGCATCCGCGGAAAGCGCGATGTCTTCACAAGCGGCCGCAATATGACCATCAATGCAGAGCGTACTAAAATCTACACCGATTACTACAAGTCACACGAAAATGAATATCCACTCCTCAAACGTGCCGGTGCCTTTTATACCTGGTGCGCCAACAGGCAGATCAATATTTTTGGCGACGATATCTTCGTAGGAACTCCCGGACCTGACGAGCGCTCCCTGAGCCCTTACATTGAATGGAACTGTGCCTGGGTTCCCGGCGTCGTCAATGATACCGACGAAAATTTTAAAAAGGCCTGGCAGTCCTCAGACTCTATCTATATGAGTGACGAGCA
Organism: uncultured Leptospirales bacterium; assembly: GCA_964631555.1. Classification (GTDB taxonomy): domain Bacteria; phylum Spirochaetota; class UBA4802; order UBA4802; family JAFGDQ01; genus CAZVYR01. The sequence goes on along the minus strand of CAZVYR010000127.1, from coordinate 4,953 downwards.
GCGAATAATTTTCCGGGAAGCCTATGAATACTGGAAGGACAAAAACCTCTCCAAAATGGTTGAAGGCGGCCTTACCGACGACTTCTGGGAAGCCCAGGGCAACGGCTGCATCCTTAACTCAGGCGGTAACAACCCCATCTTTTTCAGCGTGTCCGGTTTGCCTCAGGGCCACTATGTCGCCAACTTCAGAAAGGTTGTCAACACAGGTTTCGGCGAGGTCCGAAGACAGGCATTGGAGAAGATCGAAGCTCAGAAGGGCAAAGTTTTCGGTAATACAGCCAAATCGCACGTCTTTTATCACGCCATCGTCCGCATCTGCGAAGGTGCGATTCTCTTGTCGAAGCGATACGCCCATGCATGCCGTGAAAAAGCCATGAGTGAAACCGGCGACCGCAAGACCGAATTGCTTAATATGGCCGAATCCCTTGACTGGATCATGGAGAATCCGGCACGCACATACTGGGAAGGCCTTCAGGCAATCATCTTTTATCAACTTATGCTTTCTACTGACGCCCAGCAGCACGGACAGTCCATTGGCCGCGTGGATCAATACACCGGCCATCTGCTCCGGAAACAACTGGACGAGGGGACAATCACCCAGGAACTGGCACAGGAATATTCCGACGCTTTTATTCTCCGCCTGAGCGATATTATCGTACTGCCGGGTTTTGTTGTAAACAATGAACGTGTTATAGATCTTAACTCCAAAGGCCAAAGCCTCTATTCGTCCATATATAACGGCCTGACCCCAACAGCAGGTGTCGCACTCACCCTTGGCGGCCAGAAACCGGACGGTTCCGATGATTCCACTCCGGTCACATACTCCCTGCTGCAGACCTACGGAAGAATGAAGTTTGCCGATCCCACAGTAGCGCTTCGAATACATAAAAATACTCCTGACGAAATATGGAGACTCGGCATAGAATCCAGCAAGCTCTGCGGCGGCATTCCGCAGCTCCAGAACGATGAACTCATTATCAAGTCTCTCATGGATATCGGTTTATCCAAAGAAGATGCCTACGATTACAGCATCGTCGGCTGCGTGGAACCTGCAGGTACAGGCAACGAATGGCCTGCCTGCGGAACTACAGGCCGCGAATCCATCTGGAATATGACGGATGTTATTCTGCTTACTATCAATGGCGGAGTTAATCCCAGAACCGGCAAGATGGCGCTTCCGGGCAAGAAGCTTTATGAGTATGAGAGCTTTGAAGAGGTTAAGGAAGCTTTCCAGGCAGAGATGAAATATGTTCTGGACTGGTCTGTTTCATACGCCAACATGTTTGAATTGGTTTATTCCCACTATTTCCCCTGTATCGTAGCTTCAACAATGACGGAAGGCTGCCTTGAAAGCGGCAAGGACGTTACCGAAGGCGGCGCCAGGTACAACCGGACCGGTATGACTGCCTGCGGCACCGCCAATGTCGGCGACAGCCTGATGGCGATCAAAAAACTCTGCTTTGACGATAAAACCGTTTCTCTAAGGGATATGTATGACGCACTGATGAATAACTGGGAAGGCTATGAGCAGCTCCGCCAGACGATTATCAAAGAAGTACCTCATTACGGTAATGATATTGAAGAAGTTGATGAACTCGCTTCTTGGGGACTCGGTAATTTCGCAAATATTATGGCTAATTCAGAGGGTCCCAGGGGCAAATTCTCCGGAGGTACCTTTACCATGACTGCCCATATATACATGGGTTCAATGCTCGGTGCTACTCCTGACGGCAGAAAGGCCGGCGAGCCCATTGCCGATGCCATTTCTTCCCGCCAGGGATTTGACAAGAAGGGCCCGACAGCTTATCTTAGAAGCGCTGCCAAGCTGCCGCACAGAAAGCTCTCCAACGGTGACCAGCTTAATATCCGTTTCACCCCGTCATCCGTTGAAGGAGACGAAGGTGCCGAAAAGCTGAAATACCTGATTAAGACTTATTTCTCCCTTGGCGGCATGCAGGTACAGTTCAATGTTGTAAGCACTGAACAGCTTTATGATGCCCAGGAGAAACCTGACGAATATAAAGACCTTGTGGTCCGCATAGCCGGTTTTTCAACCTATTTCGTATCTCTTGATAAATTCACCCAGGATGATTTTATCAAACGTACCGAGCAGGCGATCTGATTTCCAGGTAGTTTGTAGTTAAGGACAATAATACCATAAAGACATGAAACAGCGGATTACACATCCGCTGTTTTATGTTTTATATTAAACTGCATTAAAAAATGAGTATCTGTTTCCGATTTAGCCATATACATCCTCCGGTTAAGTTACTTGTGATTCTTAGCCCAGCGTACAATATCCGCGGCTCCGACAGCACCGGATTGGCGCGCCTTTTCCCGGCCTTTAAAAAACAGAGCCATTGTCGGTATGCTCCTTATATTATTCTTTGCGCCAAGCATCTGTTCAACTTCAGTATTGACTTTTGCAAGCCTGAATTGCGGCTCAAGCTCTATTGCAGCCTGTAAAAAATACGGTGCCATCATTTTACACGGTCCGCACCATGGCGCCCAGAAGTCCACGAGCACAGGAATATCGTTCTTTGAAGTATGAATATTGAAATTCGCTGATGTAAGTTCCACCGGCTTCCCGTCAAAAAGCGGCTTGTGGCATTTCCCGCATTTCGGATTTTCTTTCATACGCGCTGAAATAGTTTTATTTAAAGCATCGCAATGCGGGCATACAATTTGTAAAGAATCATTCATAATATCACCTCTCAGGATGCAGAATAATCTCAGGTATTAACAGATATATAATAAATTTATATCAGATCTGTTAATTCGGAAATATTATTTTTAATAATTTGATTTTGCATGTTGCTGCCTGTCAATTATTTCTCAAGCAAAATCTCAAATCCGATTGACTCTTCTGTTATTTTGTATTTTTTAAAAGAAGTCTTCGAAATAAAAGCGGTAAATTGCTCCCTGGTATAAGCACGCTTTTTCAGGAAATATTTAAAAGTAAATTTCATAAAAAGTGCGGATAATCCTTTTTCCTTCATTTCATTATGAACATAATCATTAATTGTTTTACCTGAAATATCGAACCTCATATCATTGATCCATGCTTTCCCGCCGGGTCGTAAAACGCGGTACATTTCTTTTAATGCATTAACAGGTTCCGAAAAGTTTTTAAAAGCAGCAGTACACATAATAAAGTCGAATGTCCTGTCCTCAAACGGCATGTCGCTGGCATTCCCCTGTTTAAATTCAATTTCCACGCCCGCGGCTTTCGCGTTTCCCTTTGCTATTTCCACAAAAGTATTGCTAATATCAAGGCCCGTGATTTTATAATTTCCCAGTTTTTTTAATTCAATGGATAGATATCCAGGGCCGGGTGCAACTTCAAGAACACTGCCTCCTGCTTTAACATGCTTCTGAATATACTGTGCCCATTTTCCCATTTCCTTTATCCTGCTGGTGCCGGAATTTTTATCGTATGATCTTGCGATAAAACCTTCCATTCCTATTCCTTTATAACCTTTAGTTTTCATAATTTTCCTTTTAGTATAATATTTATCCCGGTCAGCTATTACAGTCACTCCCTCCGGGATTAGTATTGATCTATGATAGTGTTATATTTTACTGAAGAATATTAATTCTTCGGATCTTCTTCTTCGGGTATCAAACCCGGTTCCCCTACGTTTCAAACTCGGATCCACTCCGTTTCAAAAACGCATCCGCTCCGTTTTAAAACCGCTTTCTCTCCGTTCTAGCGTTGTATCCTCTACGTTTCAAATACGCTTCCCCTCCGTTCCAGGTTCGTCTTACATCCGGTCCCTGATCGGCAGCCGAAGGGTCCGCTCCGTTTCCTCTCCGTTTCACCTTCGTCCTGAAGCCGTCCACATCAAGAAGTTCCATGTTCCAATTTCCAGGTTCCAAAGTTAAAGAGTAATCATACTTACAATTCATCTCTCCTGGAACTTGGAACATGGAACTCATATTCATCCCCGGCCTTATACCGGAACAGCCCTGAGAGTAACCAAATTCAACGACAGCCTCTTACTCCTTCTCATGATCCTCTTCATTGACCTGCGTCGGCAAAACAAGCCCGAAAAATGCGGATACCAGTACAATGAATCCACCGAGAGCAACAGACCCTATAACGAGCCATGTCTGTACGTTTTGAGCGAGAACCTGGCCGTAGTTTAGAATGATCCAGGGAACTCCCAGGGCAACTGCAACGCCGCCCAGGACTCCGGATACACTTGCCGATTTATTGCCGAAACTCACATTATTATTTTTTCCCATGATATAACTCCTTATATACTCCCAACAAAGCGCGCTTCAAAGCCTTAACAGCATATCTGTAGCGGCTTGCCGCAGTATTGATTGATATTGAAAGGGACGAACCGATTTCCCTGAAACTCATATCGCCGTAATACCGAAGCCTGATCACGATCTGCTGCGCAAGCGGAAGTGTGCTTATTGCCCGCTCTACTTCCATAGGCGCAAGATCATCTTCTTCGGGTATGTTCTTATCATCAGATCTAACATAACCTGATCCGTGTTCCTCGAATGAAACAGTTTCGCGTCTCCGCGAACGATATTTGACAGCATTGACCCACACCGACCGCGCAGCATAAGCCTCGAGATTTTTGATCGCACTCTTAGCTGACATTTGCCAGATAGATAACAAAGTATCCTGCACCACATCCTCAGCCTCGTCTGAATTCTTTAACACAGACATTGCAATCCGGAGCAGCTTCTTGCGCCTGGCAATTACCCAGGCATCGAACTGTGATGATGAAATCAAATCAGACATTTATCCCTCTTTATAATAAGAGATCCGTGGGACGTATATTTTTGTCTATTTAAGACTAATTTTTTTAAAATATTATTCACATGGTATTTTTTATTATTGCGGTAATCAAAAGTATAATTATTTTTAATCATGTTTTTTGGCTCTTCAGGAAATAAGGTGGAAAATTAATATGGATAATGAATAATTGTTAA
>CAZVYR010000126.1:0-9998 GCA_964631555.1 uncultured Leptospirales bacterium | reverse complement strand
GAATATTACATCTTTAAAAATAGGGATATCAATTCCGGCAACATTCCCTGTATCCGTTATAACAGATTTCACTTTTATAAAATTCTCAACCCCGGTTTCTTCGCCAAATACATCCACCCACTGCAACACTGCCTTTTCTACATTCTTCTGTGCTGCAAGCATTTCCGTGTGCTTTGTCTCAATTGCATGTATCTCGACCTGCAACTGTTGTTTTTTCAGCAACAAAGTGGGTAAGTACCTGTTAAAACGTTTCAGGTTGTCTTTCTGCTTTTTAAGTTCATTTTTCGTAAGCTTTATTTTAGCCATACTTAAACTCTCTTGTTAAACATTTAACTATTCCGACGGCCAGTACTTATCCGTAAGACCGGTTCTCATGCCTGTCTCTTCAGGAGTAAAACATTCAGCCAATATCTCCCAGCCTTTATCCAGTGCTTTTTCAAGCGGGATGTTTACAGATAGATCCATCAACTCACTTTCAAATAATTCCCCGTATTTTAAAAGCTTCACATCCCAGTCGGACATACGGAATCCCATAGATTTTTTTTCCAGAGTCTCTTTAAATGACGCATATAATTTGATCATACCGTCCATAAGGGACCGGTGATCGTCTCTTGTCTTCTCATTCACAAGCTGCTTAAGCCTGGAAAGCGACCCGAAAGGCTCAATCCTGCCGTTCCTGAGGTAAAACTGTCCTTCAGTAATATAACCCGTATTATCCGGTACAGGATGGGTAACATCGTCTCCGGGCATTGTTGTAACAGCAAGGATAGTAATCGAGCCCTGCCCCTCAAAGTCAACAGCTTTCTCATACCTGGACGCGAGCTGGCTGTAAAGGTCTCCCGGATACCCCCTGTTGGAAGGTACCTGCTCCATTGTTATTGCTATCTCTTTCATAGCGTCCGAGAAATTTGTCATATCGGAAATAAGAACAAGCACCTTTTTCCCTTTTAGTGCAAATTTCTCCGCTACAGCAAGGGACAAATCAGGTACCATAAGACATTCAACCACAGGATCGGAAGCAGTATGAACAAAGAAAATCGACCTGCTCAAAGAACCTCCTTCCTCGAGCCTATCCTTAAAAAAGAGATAATCATCGTATTTTAACCCGCATCCCCCGAGAATTATCAGGTCAACCTCAGCCTGCATTGCGATTCTGGCCAAAAGTTCATTATATGGTTCACCTGAAATAGAAAAAATCGGAAGTTTCTGTGATTCAACAAGGGAATTAAAAAGATCTATCATCGGTATCCCGGTTCTTATCATATTTCTCGGAATTATTCTCATTGCCGGGTTTACGGAAGGTCCGCCAATCTCGATCAGATTTTCAGATAAAGCCGGACCCTTATCCCGCGGGTTTCCACTGCCATCAAAGATACGGCCAAGAAGATTATCTGAGAACGAAACCATCATGGATCTGGAAAGAAAGCGCACTTCGTCGCCGGTGGAGATACCCCTTCCCCCGGTAAAGACCTGTAAGGATACCCTGTCTTCATCAAGAAGAATTACCTCTGCCAGGGATTTCCCGTGTGCTGAAGTTATTTCCGCGAGTTCTCCATATTTAATGTCCCGCGCGTGAACCATAATTACATTACCCTTAATCTCTTCAATCCTGTTATATATCTTTCGCATCTTTTACCCCTGAATTCTCAAATGAACTTCTGATTTTTTAATTTAAATAACAACTAAAGTTGTTGCATTTCTTTTAAAATATGAGGTTTTTCCCACTCCTGCGGCGGAGAAAAACCAGTTTTGCAACAAGTCTACTATTCAGTTGTTCGCTTGTTTTATCAAACCCTAGTCAGCAAAGGTCATCTCATATCTCTCATTCAGCTCTTCAACAGACTCCACGCTTTTTCCAGTCAGCATTCCCAATATTTCAGCTTCTATCTTTTTAAAATTGTCCGTATCCATTGCAGTACCGTTCCAATCCAGGAATTTCTGTCTCATTTGATTAAAATACGAACGTGCCTCATTTTTATCCGTAAAACCCAGGCTGGAAAGTATAATCAAAAGCAGTTTATCGAAAACATATTTTTGCCTGTCCTTCGAAGTCGATGCGTCTACTGCATCAAATGCATTCTGTTGAAGATATACTGAATCAAGAAATTCGCCCTTTAGATAAATAATAAAATCTTCAATGCTGGTTCCTTCTTCTCCCACGACTTTCATCATCTGTGCTACTTCGTCTCCTCTGAAAAGGGCATGTCTCGCAAATTCGGCTTTCTTTTTATTAACGCTGCCCACGTACTTGCTCCAGCTTTCAAGCGGATCGATTGCAGGGTATCTCCTGGCATCCGACCTCTCTCTTGACAGGCCATGAAATGCGCCTACAACTTTCAGGGTTGCCTGGGTCACAGGCTCCTCGAAGTTACCCCCTGCAGGGCTTACTGTCCCGCCTATAGTGACTGACCCGGTGCTTCCATCCAGATTTTTTACTATACCGGCCCTCTCATAAAACGTAGCAATTACTGACTCCAGGTATGCGGGAAAAGCCTCCTCTCCCGGAATCTCCTCTAACCTGCCTGACATTTCGCGCATTGCCTGCGCCCACCTGGATGTAGAATCCGCGAGCAGTAATACATTCAAACCCATCTGCCTGTAATACTCAGCAATAGTAACTCCAGTATAGACAGAAGCCTCACGTGCAGCTACAGGCATGGAACTCGTGTTGCATATAATAACAGTTCTTTCCATCAAAGATTTGCCGGTCCGGGGATCCGTCAGCTCCGGGAACTCCCTCAACGTTTCCACGACCTCACCTGCACGTTCTCCGCATGCAGTGATCAATACTATATCCACGTCAGCATAACGGCTTGTCAATTGCTGCAATACGGTTTTCCCTGCACCGAATGGCCCTGGAATGCAATAGGTCCCGCCAAGAGCCACAGGGAAAAGAGTATCGATTATCCGGATTTGGGTAACCAGAGGATCAACAGGCTTCATTCTCTCAGTATAAGCATCAATAGCCTTTTTTACAGGCCATTGAAAAATCATTGTAACAGGAATAATATTACCGTTTTCATCTTCGAGTTCCGCGATCTGCTCTTTTACCGTATATTCCCCTTCAGGAACAATCGACCTCACTTTATACGAGCCGTAAAGATCGAAGGGAACCATTATCTGATGCTCAAATATCCCTTCAGGAACTGATCCCAGCATCTGGCTGCGTACAACATTATCCCCGGCTTTGACTTTAGGCGTGAATTTCCATTTTGTTTCATTTGATATTGAATCAAGATAAACTCCCCTGTCCAGGAAAAAGCCGCATTTCTCCGCCAATTGAGGAAGAGGATTCTGCAGTCCGTCAAATATTTGCCCCAGCAACCCGGGCCCAAGAACTACTGAAAGCAAATTCCCAGTAAATTCAACTTTATCTCCTACCCCGACTCCTTTTATAATTTCAAAAACCTGCATTTCAGCTCTATTGCCTTTAATGCGGATAACTTCGGATTTCAATCGTTTATCTTGTAAAATGACATAAGCTACCTCATTAAGTAAAACGTCCCCTTCAAATTCAACAGTAACCAGGTTGCCGTTTACTCCCACTACTTTTCCATTAGTTGACATTTTAATCCTCTCCAGTCGTTATCTTCTAAGAAACTTGAATTTCAAAGTACATATTTTTGGTATCTAAGTTTCTTTTACATGGTTTATCCGCCCTGCGGGCGGGATGGATTGCTAAACAGTATTCCACTCACGTGCGTCCTGTCTTACATAATACAATTGCTGATTAAATTACAGGCCTTAAAACTAATTCCACTCACAGATGCTTTGAAGTGATGTATTACTTATCAGCAAGCAGTAAGTAAATTGATAACAGCATTTCTCCGAATTGCATATATATAAAGGCAACACACTGTTTTATATAGTATCAATAGGAATCTCTTCATCTGAAATATTTCCTGAAATATTTTCTATAATTTCATTAAATTTCCGGGTCCCTTTTTGTTTATCAAATCCCTTTTTTCTCCACAACAACTGTAATTTCAAATAATAAACAAGAAGCTTTATCTCGTCAAAATAATGACCCAGCTCAACATTATCAAGATAAGACCATCTCTCGCAGTTCAGAATGTCTTCGGCCTCCAGAGGAGAATCGTCTTCAAAAGCTTCACGTATAAATGTATCATCTATAAATAATTCGGGATTCTTTCTGAGATATTTTTCCGGACTCACATTCCGTTTTTTTGATCTTAACAGCACCAGGGTGTTTCTCAAATTCTTCTCCCATACAAACCATTCATTTAATATCTTATTTCTAATCTTTTCCTCTTCAAGATCATCATACCTGGCAGATTTAATAAGTGCAAGATCACCCGGTCTTACATTGTTCTCACAAATTTCCAGAAACTGTTCAATGCCTGGGATTTTATCCATATCATAAACAAGCTGCGGCAGGGATGCTACTGCAAAGTAATATTGCGACATCTTATTACTCCGCAACCGCTTTCATAATAATTTCCCCAAGCACAGGATTAAGATGCTGAACCAGGCTTTCGGCAATCCCTTCATTCGTAAAGTCATAATAAGATTGGCCGTTCTTCTCAGCAATCCTGAACCCTGATTTGATACCCGGGTGCGCCTTTATTACTACACCCTTTTTCATATCAGCAGAAAGTTTGCTCAAAAGGCTCTGCTCCAGCTTCGCACTATCTTCTTTTGACAACAGTACTTCGATCTTATCAGTGCTTTTTTTCATCCATTCTTTAATAATCTCCGGAACCAGTTCTGCTATCACATTTTCGGAAAGTCCTGCGGATACTTCTCTTTTAATTATAGAGTCAAAGACAGAGGTTAAATTCGCTTTAATATTAAGAATCAGATCGCGGCCAGCCTGTTTTATTGCCTCCTTTCCAGCAGCCTCAAATTGCTGCTGGTCAGCCCTGGCTTTGGAAACCATTTGCGCAGCTTCCTTCTTTCCCTTTTCAATTATTTCAGAAGCCTGCTTTTTTGCATCATCTATAATCTGGTTTGCCTTGGTTTCAGCCTCGCCAACACCTTCTTTCTTAATCTTTTCAATGAGTTCATTCAACTGAATGTCCATTTTTACCTCTTTATTATTAATTTACTTAGCATCTTATGCGGCTTCCTTCCCGTTCGTAACTAACGTAATTAATAAACCGCACATCTTGTTTTACATAAATAAGAAAAATAGCTGCAATTATTAGAGTTATTGCATTTCAATGAAAGAGCAGTTTTGCAACAAGTCTATTAATAAGTTAAATCCACTTGCCCTTATTATCTTCCTTTTCCTTTCCATCCATATCATCAAGCTGCTTAATGCTTTTGAACAGACTATACAAGCCGCTTCCTATACCTAAAAATGCGCCTAAAAGCAAAAACCAGGGGCTGGAATTTAAATATTTATCAAGTTTATAACCGCCAAACACAAACACAAAAACAAAAAGAGCAAGCTGAATCCCTATCGAAGAATAAGCAAATAAAGCCCTTGTCTTTTTATTATTCAAAATATTATTTAAAATTATATTTTTATAGTAAAATAATATATATTTTAAAAACGATAATCTAGAATGATCAAATTTTCGTCAATAAAAAATTCTATTCAATTATTGAAATAATGTGATACATCTTCATTAAACCGGAGTCCCTGGAAACAACAAAAACTGCCGCACAGGACTGCGTTAATAATTGTCCCGGCAGAAAAATTGACTTTAATAATATAATGTAAAGCCGCATTAAAAGACAGCCGACAATAAATCTGACTCTGAAAATATAAAAAAATTATAGCCGGTAATATAAAAAAGTAAAACAATTATTACGCAAAAACACAAAGGAGTATATAAGGACTATATTATGAAACTATCAGCAGAACTCATCAAATCAGAACATGAATACATTGCGCGATGTCCGGAACTCGATATAAATTGCTACGGCACTGACAAGAATGAGGCTATTAGAAGATTAAGAAACGTAATACAGTTTTATATTGATTCGGCTAAAGAACTGGGACTGGAAATTGAAGGATTAGTTGCTATTTCTGTCAATGGAGAGATCGCCAAGGAGACTTCTTTAAATCCCAATCCGTTACTTTCAACCTCAGTAAACTAATTTTTACATTTCTATGACCTATGATTAATCAACATCTGTGCAATATTGAAATTGATACTGATTCCTTTATAGTAACCTCACATCTTATTATATTACTTTAATTAATTTATTTTCCGCCCTCAAGACGTGATTCATCTATTCTGAAGCTGAACTCTTCGAGTATCTGCTTTTCCCAGAGTCTGCTTTTTTCGGTTTTCTTCCTTGTCAGCAAATTCCTTTCGATTCTGTCCCTGACCCTATTTAGAGGTTCCGGCTGCTTGACTCTCTTATTCCCTTTTTGAACTGACCTGGAATAGATTCTATCTTTATTCCTGCTGTATTCTTCTTTAATCTCCCTGTCAGTAACCCTTATTCCCTCTGCTGATATAAACTTCGTATATTCCCTTGCAAGAATAATATCAGTCCTTGCCTGCAATTCCTTTAAATATTCAGGATCCTTATCAATGCCCTTTTTTAATGCATCGCGCTTTAATACCTCGAATTGATAATAAGAACGGGCTAAATTCTTTTTATCCGAATCGCTTACGGCAGATTGACGATGCCGGTTTCCAAGACTTTGCATGTTACGTCTTGATTCAATACGCTTCTCAAGGTCAGCAACAGTATAATTCTTACTCCCGATAATAAATATAATATCGTTCTTTTTTTTGCTGAGAACCTTATCTTCAAAATATTTTACATCCGCGGCATTAAGCAATTTATCCACATACTGCCTGGCATAATTATTAAACAGCCCTGACTTTAACTTCATTGCCTGACTCTTGTCCTCAATAACGTCCTCAATGTTTTTCTCAGTCAGCTCTTCCTTATCCTCTGCTTTCGCAATATAAAGCCCCCTCATAGTTCTGACCGGCTTCCTGGTATACTCTCCCTCTTTCAGGGAAAAAACCGCCTCTGCAAGCTCAGGAGGCAGCATATAACGGACAACAAACCCGATATCCCCTCCTTTTCTTTTCGAAACATCATCCGAATACTGGCCTGCAAGCTTTCCGAAATCTTCACCATTATCGAGCTTCCGTATGATCTCTCCTGCCTTAACAGCAGCATCTTTAAACCGCTTATCAAGCTCCTCCCCGCTCAGCTTAATTCGCTTATTCCTTTTCTTCGGATCAATTTCATAATCCCTGACACCCACCAGAATGATCCTTGTCCTTACAGCAGGCTCCTTAAATCTGGCCTTTTCTTTGATCTCCCTCTCATAAAGCCTTTTCATTAAAACACTCTCGGAAACAGGCTCTTTTAATATCGCGAATTCGGGATTTTTGTCGAACCCCTCTTCCTTTGCCTTTGCTATAGTGATCCGTTCAAGTGCCATTCTCCGAAGCTTATCCATTTGCGCGGTCCTGCTCTTTAACAGAGACTTTATATTATACCGTCTTGATTCGATCCAGTTATAGAAGTCCCCCCTTGTTATTTCCCCGCCCCTGTAAGTGGCAAGTATATCACTGTCTGCTTTACACCCGGAAATGCCGCTGACAATAATGACCGACAAAACACAGAGAATTTTTTTCACTCCAGATATCCTCCAATCCCTTCTTATAAGAAACCTGAATTTTAAAATATATTTTTGTTATCCGGGTTTCTTTTATATGCTTTACCCGCCCTGCGCGCGGAAAAGACTTTTTTAAAAAAGCCTGGTACGCACCGGGTAAAAAGCTACGCCCTTTCACATAAAAAACACTGATTCTGCGCGGCTTTGAAGCAATAACATATCAATGGTAATTCATGTTTTTAACCGGAAAAACCAGCATGAGACTTTATTGAGAAGTTGCTAAATTTTTAAATATAAATTATTGACAAATTAAACAATCAGCGTAAGATGAATAAAAATCGTTAAATATCAATAAATTCAACGCGTATTATCATTTAATAACAGCCAATATGTCAATAATAAATTAACATGCAAAATCACAATATCAGGCTAACCCTTTATGAAGGATAAGAAAAGATACACAAACAGGCTCGCAAGAATTCTTACAAAAGAAGAATTAAGCGAATATAAAAAGAACAGGGATAGTCTCATCGATTTTGGCTACGAATACATGGACCTCGGAGATTACAAAAAAGCCTTCCAGATATTCAGCATGGTAATCAGGTTACTGGGAGATGATCCGGACAGTCTTAACGGCATAGGCGTATCCCTGTGCGAACTCGGACGGCTTAAAACCTCACGGACAATACTCGAAAAAACAATGGAGCTATATCCCGATGATCCGATCACACTCGCGAACATAGCAGGCTTGAACTGGGAAGAAGGCGACATAGGCAAATCCATCTTTTACTACACCAAATCCCTGGAAAGCGACCCCAGCATAATAGAGACTCATTTCAATATTATAAATCTCTATTACGAACAGGGGGATCTTTTTATGGCATATATCGCATGTCTTACTCTCCTGAATATTTATCCCGAAAATATACAGGCCAAAGAAATAAGGGATGATATAATACTCGATATGGGATTATCCATATTCTGACCCGTCCCTGCTTTTCTCTTACACTAACCGCTTCCCCTACGTTCCAGAGTCGCTTCCTCCACGTTCCAAATACGCTTCTCCTCCGTTTCAGAGTCGCTTCCCCTCCGTCTCAGGGATTATTGACAAACCATCATGTTATCGTATTTTTAACTCCCTGCATTGTAAAAATCGCAATGAAATACTTTAGGTTATATCTCAAAGTCCCCCTAAGGGGGATTTAGAGGGAAGCAGCAGCAAAGACGAACAAAAACGATATACTTCGTCAACACACCCTCCAAAACCGTATATAAGTCGATCCGGCTTCAATTCTTATGCCCGGAATACAAAACTCCGTCCCGGATAATAAAACTGAAACCAGGCAAACCCTAATCGCCTGTCGAAAGCTCCTCCATATCGAATTTCCAGTAAACCCCTTCTTTAACAAAAGAGAACTCCATTCCGTTTTCAATCCGTATTACTGCAGTATTTCCGTTAACATCGATACCTGCTATCTTATTTTTAGTGATCTCCTTTAATGTGTCATCACCTATCTTTTTTCCAAGAGAAAGCTGAAGTTCCAGGTAATCCTTTACGGAAAGGTCTTTCAGAGCATCAGGATCAGTATTAAAATTACGCGCCAAAGCCTCAAGCTGGGATTCCTTCATTGAAGACATCATTCCGATTATGCCTTTAATTTTCTCTATGCTTCTTACCGATAAAAGCGACTCGATCTTACCGGCATCCCCCTTAACATAAGCGCTCTTTAAAGAATTAAAAGCCTCCTCAGGAGTAAGAGGCCCACCTGCCTTACATGAAATAAAGAAAAACAAAATAATAAAAATATATTTGAAATAATTCCTTAATAAATGCATTTAATATCCCCACCCCTCTTTTCAATGATCATATTATCTATAAGTCTTGTCTCCCCGAAGTACGCGGCAGCAGCCAGTACGGATTTATCCCGGATCTCATCAACAGGCTGAAGATCGTTATACGACATCAGGGATACATAATCCACTTTCTCAGGCTTACCCTTGTCAATAATATCCCGCATCTCCCCAAGAATAACAGCAGATTTCCTTTCCCCTGACCCGATCAGCTTCTCAGCATGCTGAAGGCTCCTGTAAATATTCAAAGCATTTCTCCTGTTCTCATCGCTCAAATGCTTGTTTCTCGAACTCATAGCAAGCCCCTCTTTTTCCCTTATAATAGGCCCAAGAATGATCCTTACAGGATAATTGAGATCAAATACCATCTTTTCAATGCTGACAGCCTGCTGAATATCCTTTTGCCCGAATACCGCCACATCAGGCTGTAAAATATTAAAAAGCTTGCTTACAACAGTAAAGACACCCCTGAAGTGCCCTTGCCTGAAAGCTCCGCACAAATGATCCGTTAGCTTAAGCACATCAACATAGGTAAGGCTGTTTTTATACATCTCCTCATCGTCAGGCATAAACACAAGATCAACCC
>CAZVYR010000125.1:0-10045 GCA_964631555.1 uncultured Leptospirales bacterium | reverse complement strand
AACATTGATACCCTTGTTTTTTGCCTCCTCTAATTCTTCACTTTTCATTTCTCTTGATGAGTTGGCAATATCACATGTACCGTCGATCAACGCTTTGATCCCATTACCAGATCCCGACCCTTCTATTGATATGGATACTTTTTTCAACTTCCTGTATGCTTCGGATGTTTTCTGGGTAATTGGAAGGACTGTTGTTGATCCTTTAATAACAATCCTTGTGCCTCTGTCCTTTGAACAGCCAATTGGCAAAGTTACAACGCTGAATAGTATGAAAATACTGATAATAATTTTAATACTATCTTTTATCATATATTGTCCTCCTTTATATAATATTTTTCTATACTCTATTAAGGATTACATTTTAAAATTTTATAAAGTTTACGTTAATATTTTATAAATTATTCTTATCCGCTGACGTCAAAATTCATTAGATGAGTTTTCAATATAAGAAGCAGTACCTGCATATAAGAATTTCCTGGCTGATTTGAAGGCATGGCATATTGTTTTAAATACTAACCCGGCATAATAATCTACTCATTCATACCGACTCTTTCTGTTAATACTGTTGGGATTACCGATAATAGTCAGTCGAGTTATATTATTCCTGAAAGTATATAATATTCAAATTTTTCCACTCCGTTTCAAAGTCGCTTCCCCTCCGTTTCAGACTTGGTACAAAGTCGGTTTACCTCTGTTCCATAAAAGGGCCCGTTGATTAAAGGGATCCCATTCAGGACGCTTCCATAATGTCTCCGTTTTAACATCATATTCAACTGAATTCAAAATAAACACCCATCCACATAATTCAAAAACAAGTCATTATATCCGTTCAATCCGGAATGAGTCCGTTGATTATCCGGACATTATAATAAATAGAGTTATTGCATTTCTCCTAAAATATGAGGATTTTTCCCAGCCTGCGGCGGGGAAAAACCAGTTTTGCAACAAGTCAAATATTTATTAGAGGTCTCCCCATTATGATAATTAACAAAATCTTTATATTATTATTATATTTGCTTGATTAAAAACAGACAACGTAATAAACAAAATAATAACACATGTAATAATGTGATTTTCATTTAAAGAATACGACTACAGTAAAAAAACCTTTATTGAAATACCTTGTGTCAAACAGCAATGCAAACAGCAATGAAAAACAAAGTAGAAATTGATAAGCTGACATTTTATTATGATAATAATGCTGCCGTAAAAAACGTCTCCCTTTCCGTACAAGTCAACTCCGTGTTAGCCCTAATAGGCCCATCCGGATGCGGGAAGTCAACATTACTCCGCTGTATAAACAGAATGAACGATATAATAAGCAAGACAAGAGTGGAAGGCGACATATTGATAGACGGAGACTCTATTTATGATGAAAGTTATGATGTAACTTCTCTCAGGAGAAGAGTGGGCATGGTATTCCAGAAATCCAATCCATTCCCTAAAACAATTTTTGAAAATATCGCTTACGGGTTAAAGATAAACGGCATTAAGAACAGGTATGATGTTGAATCAACAGTTGAAAAATCCCTTAAAGCGGCAGCTCTCTGGGATGAAGTAAAGGACAGGCTGAATGAATCCGCGCTCGGACTATCGGGCGGGCAGCAGCAGAGACTTTGCATTGCACGTACAATCGCAATTGCTCCTGAAATTATACTTATGGATGAACCCGCATCCGCCCTTGACCCTATTTCCACTCAAAAAATCGAAGAGCTTATCCAGGATCTGAAAAAAAAGTATACAATAATTATTGTAACACATAATATGCAACAAGCTGCGCGTATAAGCGATTATACCGCGTTTATGTATATAGGAAATTTGATCGAACTAAATAAAACCGAGCTGATATTCACTAAACCTGAACTTGAGATGACGGAAAATTATATAACAGGTAAATTCGGTTAAATCGCGACTGGTGAAGAGGTATGATAATGAAAACGCATCTGGAACAGGATCTTGAAAATGCCAGAGCGAAGATATTCGAGATGGCGGATCTTGTAATCGAAGCAGTAGTCAAGGCAATTGATTCGCTGAAGAATTCCGATAATTCTCTTGCTGAAAGAGTGATAGATGATGACTCCAGGCTTGACGCTCTGGAAACACTGATAGACGATATGTGCATACGCATACTTGTTACAAAGCAGCCCGCTGCAGTACACCTGCGGCTTGTACTGGCTATGCTGAAAATGAATACTGATCTTGAAAGAATCGGTGACCTCGCAACTAACATTGCTAAAGAAGTTATAAAATTCGAAGGAAGGCCGTTGATTAAAAGGCCTTTGGATATCACAAGAATGGCCTCTATAGCGATTGAAATGATACAGGAATCCTTTTTATCGATAAGCGAAAAAAATGTCCAAAGGGCAAAAGACGTCATAGAAAAAGACAATGAAATTGATGAGCTGAATATTCAGGTATACAGGGAATTATTTTCCTACATGGCTGAAAACCCGAAGACTATTTCAGACGCATTGGGATTGATTATGATTGCCAAGGCACTTGAAAGAATCGGTGATCATGCTACCAATATTGCGGAAAGAGCCATTTACTATATTGAAGGAACAGACGTAAGGCATACCGATCTATAATCACAGGCTGCATTTCATGAAAAAAAAAATATATATTATTGATGATGAAAAAGACCTGCGTGAAATCCTTGAACTTAATCTTTCCAAAGAAGGCTATGAAGTTCAGTCTTTCCCTTCCGGAGAAGAAGCCTTAAAAGAAATAAGCAATGAAGGACCTGATCTCATATTACTGGATATTATGATGGAAGGCATGGATGGATATGAATTTTGTAAAACTATCCGCTCTTCCCGTGGATACAGCTCGATTCCAATAATCTTTCTTTCAGCAAAATCAGAGGAATTCGATAAGGTTTTGGGACTTGAATTAGGCGGAGATGATTATATAACAAAACCTTTCGGAATAAAGGAAGTCATATCAAGAGTGAAGTCGGTTTTAAGACGCTCGGAATCTCATACAGCGAAAATTCCCGGAGATATTACAGAAGATGAAGTATTAAAATATGAAGGCATAGAATTATTCCCTGATAAATTTCTTATCAAGGTTGACGGAGAAAGCATTAAAATAACAAAAACGGAATTCAACCTGCTGTATCTTTTCCTTAAGCATCCCGGTAAAGTTTTTACTCGGGATAATATAATCAACAGTGTGAAAGGAGAGGATATCTATGTCATTGACCGTACTATAGACGTTCATATTATGAACCTGAGAAAAAAACTGGGCAAGTATAAAAACCTGATATCAACTTTTTCAGGCGTAGGTTACGGCCTTAAAAGTTTATAAACATTATTCAGACTTTGTTACCGGATATAAAACAATATCTTCCAAAAAAATTACATCATCGCTTTTACGCTTGAAGGGTAATGCCGGCATGGATGATCCCGGTTGCCTGGTTATTTACATCAAAGTGCACTATAAGTATAAATGAAAAGAAAAATCCGCAATAAGATTATCTTCTACATCACAACCATTTTTGTTCTGCTGATATCCATCTTCATTTTTTATTTTATCAATATTATCAGGGATATACATCTTGATATAATCAAACGCGAGATGAATGAAAAGATCGAATTCATCAATCTTTTCTTAAAGGATAAGCCCGGATTATATAAAGGCAGGATAGACAGCAAATTTTCAGGAACAATTAAAGAACTCTCCGGAATAATCAAAATGCGAATAACAATTGTGGACTATAACGGCAAAGTAATCGCAGATTCAGACCATGATCCTCTGCAAATGGATAACCACAGATATAGACTTGAAATAAACGAATCAATTAAAAACAAGAAAGGGGAAAGCATAAGGCACAGCGATACTTTAAACCTTAACATGCTTTACCTTGCCAGGGATACAGGGAAATATATTATCAGGTTAGCAAAGCCTCTGAAAGAAATCGACAACAGGATAAACAGGCTAAAGGCAGATATTATTTATTTCGGACTATTCGCACTTTTAATCGCCATTATCTTCACTACTTATATTTCCCAGAGAATAACCAGGCCGATCAGGGAAACGAGAGAGTTTGCTGAATCATTCTCAGACGGAGACTACTCGAAACGAATACTGAATTTCAGCGATGATGAAATCGGTATCCTGCAAAAATCATTGAATAGAATGGCAGACCGGATAGTAAGCGAGATAGATAAACTAATACTTGAACAGAACAAGTTAAAGATTACTATTGAAAGTACAAGCGACGGTATTGCGGTTATTGATAATAACAAACGTGTTCTTATTGCCAATAAGGCATTCCTGTCTCTTCTGGAAATCAACAGCAATGTGATAAATAAAGTTTATTTTGAGGTAATAAGAGGTAGTTCCTTTAATAAAAGAATCCAGACAGCTCTTTCCAACTCTAAGAATGCTCATTACCAGGAAAAGCTGCATACCGGCAGGTATTGCGATGTTTTTATTATACCGATAAAAGAGGAACAAAGCCTCCAGGGAATCCTGATAGTTCTTCATGATATAACTGAAAAGAAAAAGATAGACCAGCTCAAGACAGAACTGGTTGGCAACCTGTCCCATGAATTGAAAACACCTATCGCAATTCTGAAAGGCTATATTGAAACAATTCAGTCTAATCTTGATGATACGGGTTTATGTACCGATTTTCTAAAAAAAGCTGTTGTAAACATAGACAGGCAGGATTCAATTATTAACGATATGCTCAAGCTTAACAGGCTTGAAACATTGACTGAGATACCGGTGGAAAAGATTAGTCTTAAAGAAATTATCTCAAATTGTGTTGATATTCTATCCGCAAAAGCAAAGGCAAAAGAGATAGAAATAAAACAGAACATTGAAATGCCGGATGAAAAGGCAGACGGTAACAAGCTCCTTGCTGAAGAGATATTCTTTAATATTATTATAAATGCAATAAACTATACAAATCCCGGCGGCACGATAAAGATTGAATCCCAAAATGAGACAGGAAGGACGGTTATTAGCATTACAGATTCAGGCATCGGTATTCCTGAAGACTCCATTGACAGGATATTTGAGAGATTCTACAGGGTGGATAAAAGCCGCTCCAGGGCAACCGGAGGAACAGGGCTCGGACTTTCCATTGTGAAACATGCAGCGGATATATTGAACTGGGATATCAAAGTCAAATCAGGCACCAAAGGCACTACTTTCTATATTTATGTTTAATATAATATTATAATTCTGCCCGCCGGAACCAAAGTATTCAGCATGCAATTAATATCAGCCGACTATATTCAGAGTCAATCTTAAAACCTCTTTTTCAGTGTTAATTCAATCAATTATTATCTTTTCAGTTTAACAAACCAATGTCTTAAATCGCACAGCCCGCTTAAATGCATCATGCAATATTGGCAATTCCCGGAATCAACTCAACAAAAGAAGGAGTTATTAGCGAGTTTGAAACGGAGGGGAAGCAATTTAATCTTAATATTATGCCGTATCTTATATGGCTATTATGTTTCAGAAAATTGCATATTAATTAAAAAAAATACTGGAACATTGAGCATAAATATTCTATTTTTAAGGCTAATGTTTCGATGCCGCTATTGGGACATTATCCTTAAAAATAATAATATTAAATTCATTAAGATATAAATATTGATCCTGTATTTTCCTGGTACAATAATAACAGATAAGCATATAAGGAGAGTGCTCATCATGAAATCAAAAGTTTTTTTAGTGTCTTTTGTAATCTTTATACTTTGTATCTTTATAAATAACTTGTTTGCCTTATCGGCAAAAGAGATTATAATGAAATCGGACAGAATTGTGCGGGGAGACACATCACATGCTTTATATGAAATAACAATAAAGACCAGGCGATGGACAAGAACCCTGGAACTTGAGAGTTACGAAAACAGGGAAAAAAAGAAATCCTTTTCAGTAATAATCGCGCCAGCCAAAGACGCGGGCAACAGGTTTCTCCTTATTGATCAGAATATGTGGCACTATATTCCGGATATTCAGCAAACGATAAAAATATCACCTTCAATGATGCTTGATTCATGGATGGGCTCTGACTTCACCAATGACGATATTATAAAGGAATCGAGCATTGTAAATGATTACTCTCATACGCTTAAAGGAAATGAAACTATTGACGGAAATGTATGCTATAAAATAGAGCTATTGCCTAAACCTGACGCCGCAGTTGTTTGGGGAAAGATCATTTATTATGCCAGGGAATCGGATTATCTTCCGGTCAGAGAGGAATATTACAACGAACATAATGTTTTAAAAAAAGAGATGATATGCCGGGATTTTAAGAAAATGCATGACAGGATTATTCCCACACTTTATATAATGACCACTATCAGCAAGAAGGATCAGTATACACAGATGTTGATTAAAAACATACGCTTCAACATCCCTATATCCGACAGAATTTTTTCGAAACAAAACCTTACCGGAAGGTAAATATATGCGCGGGACAATAACAATAATCCTGGCATGGAGAAATGTTTGGCGCAATAAAAGGCGCACGATCCTGACCCTGCTTACAATACTTGTCGGTTGTTCAATGATCATTTTAATGAACGCTATCGCAAAAGGCGGGCATGACCAGATGATCGAAGACGCGGTTTCAGCCAATATAGGCCACATACAAATACACGAAAAGGGATTCTGGAATAACCGCACAATAGACTATGCCATTAAACCTTCGCAAAAGATGAAGGACTTCCTTTCCAGGGATGAAAGAATAGGCGGGTATTGTTTTCGCATACACTCTGCCGGGCTTCTTTCTTACAAGGGTAATACAGCAGGTGCTGTTATTCAGGGATCTGATCCTGAGCAGGAAATGCATGTAAGCGACATTCATGAAAAGATACTTCCAGGCGGAAGATACTTAAGTGCAACCGGCATGGACGAAATAGTTCTCGGAGAAACGCTTGCCCGAAATCTTGATGCAAAAGTAGGCAACACAATAGCAATGATATCCCAGGGATTCGACGGTTCAATTGCTGCCAGAAAACTCAGGATAACCGGTTTGTTCCGTACCGGAAACGCGGAGTATGATAACTTGCTTCTGATCATGCAATTTAAACAGGCTGTTGACACATTTACAATGGGGGATTATGTAAATTCTGTTGTTATCAGGCTTAAAGATATAAATTACACAGAAGATGTTAAAAATAATCTTCTGTCAATTCTGCAAGTCAAAGATATGGAGATCATGGGCTGGGATGAACTGATGCCCGAACTTGTACAATTTATTGCTATGGACAATATAAGCGCATATATATTTGATTTTATTCTCTTCATGGTTGTCGCGTTCGGAGTGCTTAATACTATTCAGATGTCCGTATTCGAAAGAACAAGAGAAATAGGGATTATGCTGTCCATAGGCACAAGGCCACAACAAATTGTAAAGATGGTGCTTCTCGAATCGGTATTTATCTCAGTCTCCGGTATATTGCTTGGAATCGCTGCGGGTTTCGCGCTCAGCTATTATTTCAATATCAATCCTTTTAATTATTCTCAATACGCTAAAGAAATGGAAGTCTGGGGACTTTCAACAGTATTATTCCCGGCAGATGCTACTGCGCAAAACTTAAGCGTGACTGCTCTGATTACATTCTTTCTGTGTATATTATTTACTGTCTTCCCTGCAAGGAGAGCATCCAGGCTGAAACCTGTTGAAGCGATCAGGCATTTGTGATTCTGCCTGGAAATTCAATGGCCTGTTAAAATATTGTAATAAATAGATTCGTTGCCAAACTGCCTGTATTCCGGGAATACAGCAACTTTAATATATAAAGTTTAAATACTCTTAGGTCTAACGGTACAACTTATGAAAATCCTTTTCATAATGGGATGGAGAAATCTCTGGAGAAATAAAAGAAGATCCTTTGTAGTCATTCTTTCAATATCCATTGGAATTTTCGCTATGATACTTTCCATGGCAATAATGAACGGTTTTAATATACAAATGGTTGAGAATACGATTAAAACCTCTCTTGGGCATATAGCCATTCACGAGAAAGGTTTTCAGGATAACATGAAGCTGAAGTACAATTTTAAAATGTCCGCTTCCATAATAAATGCACTTAATGATAAAAATATTTTATCTTATGCGCCAAGGGTAAAAGTAACGGGGATGGCCCGTTCCAGTGAAGCCTCCCGCGGAGTAATGATCGTAGGTATTGATCCGGAAAAAGAAAAAAAGGTTTCAAGTATATTCGAATACACAGATAAAAAAAACGGAAGCAGATTCATCAATGGAAAGGACGAAGACGCTGTTTTAATATCCGGAAGCCTTGCGAAGATGCTTGACCTGGAACTTGGAGACAGGCTGGTACTCATGTTCCAGGATAAAAACAACCAAATCATTGGCCTAGGAATGCGAATAATAGGTTTTTTTGTAACACCAATTGAAAGCTTTGATAAGTATGTTATATTTACTCCAATTAAAAAACTTCAAAGCGCAACAGGGCTTGAAAATAATATTTCGGAATTATCAATTATTCTTAAAAACACCCGCCGGTTAGAGAGAACTAAACAAAAGCTTATTAAACAAATAAATGATAATAACCTTGAAATTCTGTCGTGGAAGGATATGGCCCCGTCTCTTGTAAGTGCAGTTAATCTTTTTGATCAGATGATGTATGTATTTTTTATGATAATATTTATTACTGTAATTTTTTCCGTGGCCAACACGCTAATAATGGCTATCATGGAAAGATTCCACGAGATCGGCGTACTTAAATCTATCGGCACAAGACCTTTGCGCATATTTTCATTAATCATGTTTGAAGCTCTTAATCTGGGATTTGTAGGACTAATTGCTGGTGTAATAGTCGGAATAACGTGCACGGAACTTCTCGGTATCAGTGGCATTGACTTTTCTTTTTACAGTGAATCCATGCGAACATGGGGATCGGGAAGTATTATTTATCCTGCTTTTAAAATACCGGATATTATTGCAGCTACCATAATTGTACTCATTACCACGATCATAGCAGCAATATACCCGGCCATGAAAGCAGCCCGGATAAAACCGCTTGTTGCATTGCATTATGTATAATGAATATTTTTATGCTTTAAAGATTTAAAAGCAATAACAGTTAAAATTACTACATCAGGGTAAACATAATGAATATAATCACAACGAAAAACCTTATTAAGAAATATAAAAGTAATGAAATAATCGTTGATGCAATACGCGGCATAGACCTTGAGATAGGAAAGGGTGAATTTACTGCTATTGCAGGCCCGTCAGGATCAGGGAAAACTACGCTTTTAAATATAATCGGAGGTCTTGATCAGCCGACATCCGGAGAAGTGACTGTGGCGGGTGAGAAGATCAACAATCTCAATTCAACACAACTTTCGGATATGAGATTAAAAAAGATCGGCTTTATATTTCAGGCTTATAATCTTATCCCTGTGCTTACAGCCAAAGAAAACGTAGAATATGTTCTCCTTCTTCAGGGAATAAATACAGAGGACAGGAATAAACGCTCAAGTGCAATCCTGAAGGAAGTCGGTCTTGAAAAAGAAATGCACAGAAAACCGCATGAGCTTTCAGGCGGCCAGCAACAGCGAGTTGCTGTTGCCAGGGCGATTGTTTCAGAACCGGAGATAGTCCTTGCTGATGAGCCTACTGCCAATTTAGACCAGGATACAGGAGCTTCCCTTCTTGACCTTATGCACGAACTGAACAAAATAAAAGGAATAACCTTCCTTTTCTCAACACATGACTCCATGGTAATGAAGAGGTCGGAAAGGCTTATCAGCCTCAGGGACGGATTGATTGCAGAAGATAAAATTAAAAAACAATCAAGAAAGTCTGTTAAAACAAAGAAAAAAACAAAATAATTAGCCTTGATCAAATAATGAATATATCTTTAAAAGAAGAATCAATAAAATATTATTATTAGCAACCCTGTTTAAATGAAACCGGATATATTTACATTAATCCTTATTAGCACTCTCCTTATTACATGCTCTTCCGACGACAGGCAAAGTAATAATGTATATCACAGCCCGGAATCACTGGAAAAATACTTATTCCAGATACAAAGTAAAT
>CAZVYR010000124.1:0-10059 GCA_964631555.1 uncultured Leptospirales bacterium | reverse complement strand
CAATCCGCATTTACTGCCCTTTGTCTCCCGTATGAGGCATTTTTCAGTATGAATGCCATACTGCGTACTGCCTGGCGGATGCTGGTCACCAGGAAGCATCTTCTCGAATGGAATCCGTCCGGTGAGTCTGACCGCAATAGCCGGACAGATCTTGCCGGATCATTTAAGAGTATGTGGATCGCCCCGGTCATTGCCGGCGTAACTGCATATTATCTTGTGCTTTCAAGACCTCTTGTTGTGACTATAGCTTTGCCGTTCTTACTTCTCTGGTTATTTTCCCCGGTAATCACATGGTGGGTCAGCACGCCGCTCAGCCGGAGAAAGGCAAAGCTTACTTCCGGACAGACTGTCTTTCTCAGGAAAATTTCCAGAAAAACATGGGCTTTTTTCGAGACTTTTGTAGATCCGTATGATCACTGGCTGCCGCCTGATAACTACCAGGAAGACCCTGAAGCAGTTGTTGCCCACCGTACTTCACCAACAAACATAGGACTCTCGCTTTTGGCAAATTTGTCCGCATGGGACTTCGGTTACATTACTACCGGACAGCTAATCGAGCGAACCGGAAACACCTTTCACGCAATGGAAAATATGGAACGTTACAGAGGCCATTTCTATAACTGGTACGACACCGTTACCCTGAAACCGCTGCTGCCTATGTATATTTCCACAGTGGATAGCGGGAATCTTGCAGCCCATCTGCTGACATTAAAGCAAGGGCTCAAAGCACTCCCTGACGCGAAGATAATCGGGATGCAATTATTCAATGGCCTAAGTGATACACTAAAGGTTCTAACAGATGTTGCGGGAGAAACCCATCCGGCGGAGCTTACTCAACTGCAAAAATATATAGAGTCAGTCTGTGTTGCATATCCGGAATCGCTTGATTCCGCGCGGGAAATATTTGATAAGCTTGCAGAGTCCGCGCAGAGTATTATCCATTGTTTCAATGCTAATCCGGAAAATGAAGCTGTTAGCTGGGCACGAATCTTTGCCGGTCAATGCCGGGCTGCTCTTGACGAACTGACTTTCTTTGCGCCCTGGACCGGACTTCAGTCATTTCAGAACGCGCAAAACAGTCATAATGGCCCGGGCGGGATCTCAACGCTGCGCCAGTTGGCAGACTTAGATGAAAAGCTGATGCATGTCACTGACCAATACGCTCATAAAACTACATCCCAAGAGCACTCAAGGCTCGATGAGCCGGAAGATCTTTTTAAAACGGCAAAGAGCCGAGCATTAGAGAGAATTGCCGCTATCAAAAGGCTTGCGGTACAATGCGATAAATTCGCACAAATGGATTACGACTTCCTTTTTGACAGGAGCCGTCATCTGCTGGCCATCGGCTATAATGTCGACGGAAGCAGGTGCGACGCGAGTTTCTATGATTTACTGGCTTCAGAAGCAAGGCTTTCCAGTTTCGTAGCCATTGCGCAGGGGCAGGTGCCGCAGGAAAACTGGTTTGCACTCGGACGCCTGCTCACCATGGCAGGCGGAGAACCTATTCTTCTGTCCTGGAGCGGTTCCATGTTCGAATACCTGATGCCGCTCCTGGTAATGCCTAGCTACGAGGACTCCCTGCTTGGCCAGACGTATAAGGCCGCTGTTGACAGACAGATCGAGTTTGGGAAAAAAAGCGGAGTACCATGGGGTATTTCGGAATCCGGCTTTAACACAACAGACATTCATCTCAATTACCAGTATCGGGCCTTTGGCGTGCCGGAACTTGGACTGAAACGCGGGCTTGCCTGGGACCTGGTCATCGCACCCTATGCTTCTGCTCTGGCCCTTATGGTTGCTCCTGCCGAGGCATGCCTTAATCTCGAGGAACTCGCCGCTATTGGTGCTGAAGGGAAATATGGTTTCTATGAAGCTGTGGACTACACTCCAAGCCGTCTGCCGCGCGGACAATCAAGCGCTGTGGTTCGATCCTTTATGACTCATCACCAGGGCATGAGTCTCCTCTCACTGGCATATCTGCTGCTTGACCGTCCTATGCAAAAGCGATTCGAATCAGACCTGTCCTTTCGGGCAACTCTGCCGTTACTTCAGGAACAGGTACCAAAGTCAATGGCCCTGCATTCTCAAAGCGCCGGACTCTCGGAAGCCGAATTACATGCGGCTTTAAGCGAAGCGGAAGTAATACCGGTACGCATCTATAATAGTCCCGATACACCAATCCCGGAGGTACAGCTCTTGTCCAACGGCAGGTATCATGTGATGATTACTAACTCCGGCGGCGGCTACAGCCGCTGGAAGGATCTGGATGTGACCCGCTGGCGTGAAGACACAACCTGCGACAATTGGGGCACATTTTGTTATATCCGCGAACTGGCAAGCGGGGTTTTCTGGTCAACGTCTTATCAGCCGGCGCTTAAAGTCTCGAAACAGTACGAAGCAATATTCTCGGAAGGTCGGGCGGAGTTCCGCCGCCGCGATCAGGATTTCGACACATATACCGAAATCGCCGTTTCACCCGAAGACGACATCGAGCTTCGCCGGATCACTATCACCAACCGCGGGCGGACACGGAGGACGCTCGATGTAACTAGTTACGCTGAAGTAGTTATCGCGCCTCCGGCTTCGGACGCGCTGCACCCGGCTTTCAGCAATCTATTTGTCGAGACAGAGATCATCCATCACAGCCAGGCTATCTTCTGTACACGCCGGCCACGTTCCATGGAAGAGCATTCGCCCACGATGTTCCACTTAATGGCTGTGCACGGTGCGGACACAGGCGAAATCTCCTATGAAACCGACCGCACTCGGTTTATCGGCCGCGGTAATACCTTAAAGCATCCTGAAGCAATGAACAGCTTATCCGCACTATCGGGGACGGAAGGCCCGGTTCTAGATCCGATTGTGTCCATAAGGCATCAAATAATCCTGGATCCTGAAAAACCGGCAACCATCAATATTGTCACAGGTATCGGCGAAACACGGGACATTGCCTCAACCCTTGTGGAAAAATACAAGGACCGGCATCTCGCGGATCGCGTCTTTAACCTGGCGTGGACGCATAGCCAGGTACTTCTCCGACAGATAAATGCTGTGGAAGCAGATGCACAGCTTTATGCGAGTCTTGCCTCCTCGATCATATATGCCAACTCCTCACTGCGGGCTGCCCAAAGCGTTCTCGTCAGGAACAAACGCAGACAGTCGGGTCTCTGGGGCTATTCCATCTCCGGAGATATTCCTATCGTATTGCTTCAGATCGAAGACCAGGCTAATATTAACCTTGTGCATCAACTCATCCAGGCACACACTTATTGGCGTCTCAAGGGACTGCCTGTTGATCTGGTAATCTGGAACGAAGACCATGCAGGTTACAGACAGATTCTCCAGGATCAGATAACAGCTCTTATTGCCGCAGGGATCAACGCAAACGTCGCAGACAAGCCCGGCAGTATCTTCGTAAGACTTGGAGACCAGATACCCGGGGAGGATCGAATTCTATTTCAGGCAGTCGCCCGCGCAATCATTGTCGACAGCAGGGGAACCCTATCGGAACAGATAAACCGCCGTATTTTTACTGAAGGAATAGTTCCTGACTTAATGTCTGTAAGAAGCAAGAGCCCTGAGCTTGCAGCCGTAGCAGCATTACCCCGTAAGGATCTGTTGTTTTTCAACGGCCTGGGAGGATTTACTCCTGATGGCCGTGAATATGTTATTTCAACTGCCCGGGGACAGTTGACGCCCGCGCCTTGGTCTAATGTATTGGCGAATCCGTATTTCGGAACTGTTGTCTCGGAGAACGGTCTCGCATATACATGGAGCGAGAATGCCCATGAGTTCCGTCTTACGCCCTGGTACAACGATCCTGTGTGTGATTCTAGCGGAGAAGCATTCTATATTAGAGATGAAGAGCGCGGTCATTTCTGGTCCCCCATGCCTCTGCCCAGCCGCGGAGCTACACCCTATGTGACGCGCCACGGATTCGGATACAGCGTTTTCGAACATACTGAACGGGAGATTAATACCGAGTTATGGGTATATGTGGCCATTGACGCACCTGTCAAATTCACTGTTTTAAAAATTCGTAACCAGTCGGAGCGGCCTCGCCGGCTCTCTGCCACAGGATATACCGAATGGGTGCTGGGGGATTTACGGCCAAAATCGGTCATGCACATCATCACCGAAATTGATCCTCAAAGCGGCGCTCTGCTAGCCCGAAACCCGTACAATACTGAATTCGGCAATTATATCGCATTTTTCAATGTTGACGACGCTGCCCGGTCAATCAGCGGCGATCGTACTGAATTCCTTGGGCGTAATGGCACGCTCTCAAAGCCCGCTGCAATGGCCCGGTCGGGCCTTTCCGGAAAGGTAGGAGCTGCCCTGGATCCATGCGGAGCTATAGAAGTATCCTTCGAACTTGCGGCCGGGGAAGAACGCGAGATTGTATTCACCCTGGGCGCAGGTCATAATTCCGGCGATACCGGGAAGCTGATACGCCGCTTCAGAGGACCAGCAGCAGCACAGGGGGCGCTTGAATCGGTATGGCAGTACTGGAGTCATACCCTCGGCGCTGTGAATGTGGAAACTCCCGACCAAACTTTAAATATTCTTGCCAATGGCTGGCTTTTGTACCAAACTATAGCGTGCCGGCTCTGGGCCCGAAGCGGATACTACCAGTCCGGCGGTGCTTTCGGTTTCCGCGATCAGTTGCAGGACGTGATGGCTCTTATTCATGCAGAACCGCGTCTAACGCGCGAACATCTCGTTCTCTGCGCTGCGCATCAATTCAAGGAGGGTGATGTGCAGCACTGGTGGCATCCTCCGTTGAGCAGGGGAGTACGTACGCATTGTTCGGATGATTTTCTCTGGCTGCCGCTGGCTGTGTCCCGCTACGTTCTGACCACAGGAGACACCGGCGTACTGGATGAAACCGTCCATTTCATTGATGGCCGTCCGGTAAATACAGATGAGGACTCATATTATGATCTGCCGGGTCTGTCTGAAGAGACTGCCGATTTATATAATCACTGTGTACGAGCCATTATGAGAGCCCTTAGCAGTTTTGGGGAGCACGGACTGCCGCTTATGGGATCAGGTGACTGGAATGACGGTATGAACAAGGTGGGAGAAAAGGGCAAAGGAGTAAGTGTCTGGCTGGGATTTTTCCTTTATGAAGTGCTTATGCGCTTCACTGAGATCGCACGCCTGCACGACGACCTGCCCTTTGCCGAAGTCTGTCTGAAGGAAGCAGGCGATCTTCGCCGGAATATCGAGCAGAATGCATGGGACGGAGGATGGTACATCCGGGCTTTCTTCGATGACGGCTCACCGCTCGGTTCTGCGGGCAATCCGGAATGCCAGATTGATTCAATTGTTCAAAGCTGGTCTGTTCTCTCCGGTGCCGGGAATACGGAACGATCGCATATAGCAATGGATGCGGTTGATAAACACCTGGTCAGACGTGACCATTCTCTTATCCAGCTCCTGGACCCGCCTTTTGATAAATCGGACATGGATCCCGGCTATATAAAGGGCTATGTCCCTGGCGTCAGGGAGAACGGCGGGCAATATACTCATGGAGCGATCTGGACGGCAATGGCATTCGCGGCATTGGGCGACAGTCAACGCGCATGGGAACTCCTGGCAATAATCAATCCGCTGAAACACGGAAAATCCCCAAAGGAAGTTGAAACTTATAAAGTAGAACCGTATGTTATTGCAGCGGACGTATATGCGGTATCACCGCATAGCGGACGCGGAGGATGGACATGGTATACGGGATCAGCAGGCTGGATGTACCGGCTTATTGCGGAATCACTTTTGGGGCTTAGACTTGAAACAGACAAACTGCATTTTAAGCCGTGCCTTCCCGCGGATTGGAAAATGTTTAAGGTGCATTACCGGTACCGGGAAACCATCTATCATATCACTGTCCGGCAAGAGCCGGCAGGGAGTGCTGATGCAACCGTAACTATCGACGGAGTTGAACAACACGACAGGATTATTCCGCTTGTTGACGATCGTCAGGAACACTCGGCAGAAGTGATAATAACTGTTGAGAAAGTTTAAGATACAGCATTTCTTCATCTAATTCTTAATTTGTCTTAAAATTTCTTAACAAATTTTTTTACATAACCCGAGCATGATCAAATCCAAAAGTAAGAGTAGCAATAATTATCTTTCTTGACAGCAAATTTTTTATATGTAATAGATAATTGAATTTAATAAATAGGAATCGCGCTATAATGGATCCATATGAAATTTTAGGAGTATCAAGAACCTCAACAGATGATGAGATAAAAAAAGCATACCGGAAATTAGCCAAAAAATATCATCCGGATTTAAATCCTAATAATAAAGAAGCGGAACAGGAATTTAAGAAGATCAGCTCCGCATACGAGCTGATAGGTACAAAAGAAGCGCGGGAAAAATTTGAAAAGAGCGGTTTTGACGAACAGTTTGCAGATTCACAATTCAGATCCGGTCCTTTTTATCACAACTCGCAGGAAAACGGCGGACGTTATACCCATTACTATGAAGGCAGCGATGAAGATATTCTCAGGTCTTTCTTTGCAGGGTTCGCAGGCAAAGGCGGACGGACGGATTTCAATACGATGGATATACCTGGTCAGGATCATCTCTATAAAATGGAGATAGATATTAAGGATGCCCTGTCGGGCGCAGAGCGGGAAATTATGTTAGCCGGAGGGAAACGATTAAAAGTTAAAATCCCGGCAGGGGTTGAAGATGGCGCTAAATTAAGGTTTAAAGGACAGGGCGGACCTGGGATAGGTAAAGGCAAACCTGGAGATGCTTATGTTGAAATTTCTATTATATTCCCAAAAAATTTTAAAAGAAGGGGAAATGATCTTGAGATTGAAATACCGGTAAGTCTGGATGAAGCTGTTAATGGTTTAAAGATCAAAGTCCCGACAATAGACGGTGCTGTCATGTTGAGTATCCCGCCCGGCGCTAATACAGGGACAAAACTACGAATAAAGGGTAAAGGCCTGCCCCATCAGCATGGTAAAGGCCGTGGTGATCAAACTGTTGTTTTAAAAGTAGTACTCCCTGAAAAAACCGATTCTGAATTCAACGAATTTATAAAAAAATGGAGTAAAGATCATCCCTATAATCCGAGAGAGAAATCCATATAATAGGGAGGTATCGGCACAAAAAGTGAGATCGCCTTTCTCAAATCCACTTAATAAGCATTTACTTATGGTGACAATTTATGAAAGATAAAAATATATATGAAATAACTGAAATTGTTGAATTATATGAACTTAACGAGATTTTTATTTATGACTGCATCGAAAAAGAATGGATAATACCGCATGATGCTGAAGAAGCGCATCTCGATAAGGAAGATATAGCAAGGATACTTCTCATTAAAGATTTAAAAGAGATATTCGGAGTTAATGATGAATCAATTCCAATTATTTTGCACTTAATTGACCAGATACACTGGCTTAAATCGCGATTGACGCATTATATGAAATCAATGGAATAGCATATTATTGACACAAATAACAATTTAACCGACCTTGCTATATTGACGCTTGAAATTGCCGTACGCCTTGATATTTATTTTTATATTTCCCCAGTAGGAGAGGCTGCTCACAAGAGTGATTAGAGTTGAGCGACGCTGCCAAATACCGTCCCACACCCTGCGTAAAATTCACAGTAAAGAAAAAAGTAAGGGTTGCAGGCAATTATTTATTCAATTATACAGTCTCACAATATAAATATCCTTATAAATAATTATGGCTTGATTTCTTATTCTTTAATATTAATGACGTAATATCTCCATCATGCTGCCGCTTATCATTTTGGAAAGTGCTGTCGTACTTTAGCTGTAATCTGGCGAACCGTCATCTTGCCGACTGTTTCAATACCAATGATACGGTCGCCGAGGTTGTTTTTTTTAAGACGTTTTTTAAGTTCTCCTTTTGCCTCACCAGGGCCGAATATCAGAATAGATTCCGCGTTACGAATACTCGCAATTACCGCATCATAATAAATGTTCAGATGCCCTGTATAGGTTTTCTGGCGGCTATCAGATTCCGGCACCTGCTGCTTTTCATATGAACCCTAAAATATGATTGTTATTGCGACAACCGGTGAATATAAGCTACACATATCTGATAAATGACAGTCACTTTTATTTCGAAATATTTGCAGCAATATCCTATTGTGATCTTGTCTTCCTAAATATATTACTAAGCGTTATTTTTTAAAAGCATATTATTTTCACAAAATCAGAAAATCTGTACCATTGGGCTACGACTTTGAGACAATAGCCTGTGCTGCCGGCGGGATTGCTCATGCTTTCAATAAAAATATTCTCCCGGAGATTGTTAAGGAAGTTAAAAAAAAGTTGCCTCAGGAATAAAAAAATATTATTGATGAATTCAGCAAACAATATATAAACATCTTATTCAGTATTGCAATTCAGATATATTGATTAACACAACAGAGAGATCGTACTATGAAAATACTCGTAACTTATTATTCAGAGACAGGAAATACCGAAAAGATCGCATATGCTATATATAATGCGATTAAAGATAAAAAAGATATAAAAAAAGTACAGGATGTAGAGAATCCGGCAGAGTATGATTTAATATTTTACGGCTTCCCGGTTCACGGCCATAGCCTGCCAGACAAAGCTGCCGGTTTTCTTAAGACGCTTTCCGAAGGCCAGAAAATTGCATTCTTTTCAACGCACGGCTCTTTACGCGGGGGGATATTGTCAAGACAGGCGTTTGAACACGCGTTTAGCCTTGTGCCTAAAGCAAAAGTACTTGGCCATTTCAGTTGCCGCGGCAGAGTGGACTCCAAACTGTTAGATAAACTGGAGAAGGACATTCAGCATAAAGCCTGGGCAAAGGAAGCATCAGGCGCTGTCCTTCATCCTGATGAACACGATATCGAGGACGCCAAAAAATTTACTTTTGAGATGATAGGCAGGCTTCATTTATAGAATTCTGTTAAATACCCTAACCTCTACAGAGGCTTTCATGCCGACTGAATCTATATTATTACTTTATTGGAGAAGAGATCAGCAATCTAAACCGGACAGGTAACAAATCCTAAACCCTTCTTGTTGATGAATGCCTTATCTTCTGATTTTCCTATGAACTTATTGGTCAGGCAGTCTACTAATAGATGTCTGCAGATTTATAGATGTGTATCATTTTGGTAATACTGTAATTTTCGCCTGCGTCATCCTGAAGAAAGATCGTGAAATTGTTATACTCAAAAAAGGAATTGAATGTGAAGCTTATATCCTCTTTCTCCGCAGAAAACTCCCTGATCATGCGGCTGTTAAAGTATACCTGCAAACGCCGGCCCATAACTTCAGGGGGCAACGACACATCAATATTCAAAACATTATTATATATATCCGTGTCTATACTGCATTGCAGTTTTTTAGAAATCAGGTTCATTGCTAAATTTGATATTTCAGTTGATCTCAGTACCAGATAACGTTCAATCAAATGAAGATCGTTAAACCCGTAGTTGTTCCCTTTGATCGTGGTATAGGCATATTTATAATTGTCCCTGACTAACTTAAGTATCCGTTTGTTGAATATTCCATACGGGTATGCAAACGACACAACCTGTATCCCGAATTCCTTCACGAGGGCCGTTTTTGAATCAATTATCTCTTCACGTATCTTTTCCGATGAAATATTGTTTAGTTTGGGATGCGTCACACTATGCGAGCCTATCTCCCATCCGTCTTCTTTTAATTTATTTATCTGGTCTTTGTTCATATACATTGTCCTCCCATTACTTGCAATCTTGGAAGTAATCAGGAATATGACACCTTTGTATCCGTATTTCTTCATTATGGGAAAAGCGTGTTCATATACAGACCTGTACCCGTCGTCAAATGTGATGATGATAGGTTTGGCACCATCGCCGAGTACATTTTTCTCTGCCGGGCCAAGGATGACGGGAGTATCAGCGGAAAGGATCGTTTTGTATCCTGACGAATTCAGGAACTTTATCTGCTTCTCAAAATCAGCAGGAATAGTATTTATAATGTTGTCGTTTAATGACACGGAAGGATTTATATGATGATAGCAGAGT
>CAZVYR010000123.1:8846-10221 GCA_964631555.1 uncultured Leptospirales bacterium | reverse complement strand
CCGATCCCCTCCGTTTCACCTTCGTATATGCTCCCATATACCGCCTGCAGCCTGTCCGGCGCACCAAAACACGACCCCGGATAACAAAAATCACATTTTTTCATTCATTGATCACATCCCGAAACTCCACCCGCAGCCTTACCAGCACAAGGTGTCCTCCTGGCAGAGCCCCCCTGCTCCCCATCACATTATTTCACTGAAAAACGACAAACCGCAGCCGGCTAGCCCACGGTTTCAACCGTGGGGTCTCTTGATAAAACTACGACAATTTATCATTACACTTCATCAACATACCCTTCAACCGTGGGCTGTCTCACAACATCAATATATCCCCCATATCCTGTAAAGACCATAGTTACTGAACCCGGGTGTCCCTCAATATATCTCTGCTGCATCCTGACCTCCCGGAATTTCAACCGTGGGCTGTCTCACTGACCTTATTCCGCATTTATAAACAGAGAGAGTCCTCCATAATCCCCCCAAAAACAATACCGGAAAAAATTCCCCCTTGCCGTTGCAGCAAGGGGGTTTTAAAGGAATGATGTTATAAAAAAACCTGTGCCTTACCTGTACCTGCGGTACATCCCTACCAGCACTCCGTAAATCTGAAACTCCTGGTCAGGCCCAACATATATCGGTTTCATCTCTGTGTTATGAGGCCTCAGCTCTATCCTGTCCTTATGAAAATGTATCTCCTTCACAGTAGCGCGGTTGTCCACAAGAGCGACCACGATCCGGCCGTTCTCCGCAGTACTCTGCCTCCTGACAATGATAATATCCCCATCGCAAATATTGCTGTCTATCATGGAATTGCCCGTAACCCTGAGAGCCGCGTTCTCTCCCTTCGCGAGAATCTCTTCAGGCACGTCAATATACTCTGAAATCTCACACACATCAATGGGCTCCCCTGCCCTTACAGTACCCAGCAAAGGCACGGAAACAGCCCTCTTCGCGAGGCCTGCCAATGTAATGCTGCGCTTCTGGTTCGAAGGGCCTTTCCTGATAAAGCCTTTTTTTACCAGGTTGTCTATATGGTCATTAACCGCGTTAAGCGAACTAAAACCGAAATGCTCCCTTATCTCGGAATAGCTTGGAGACATCTCCTTCTCTTCGATATATTCCCTGATGAACTCATAAATTAGTTTCTGTTTCTCAGTCAAATACATGGCTCATAACTCCGTCATCGGTAAAAAAACCGCTGTCATATATAAACAATATATACTGAAAGTTAACTGAAAGTCAATAAATATTTTTACTTATTTTATAAAAAATTTTTTTGTTATACGCGTGAAAAGAGAACAAGTGAAGAAAACGTAAAAAAAATTAGGCAAATCTTATTGACAAAAACAGATTAAATGTTTAATTACGCAAAATC
>CAZVYR010000123.1:0-8746 GCA_964631555.1 uncultured Leptospirales bacterium | reverse complement strand
TTGATTCAGATACTATTATAAATACCATCTCAAAAAGGAGTTAAAATGTCAAAAGATCCAAAGACTACTGTTAAAAAAGATAATTCTAAAAACACAAAAGTGAAATACCCGGAAAAATTTACTGCCTCCGCGATCATTCAATATATTGCGGATAAAAACAATATTTCCAAAAAGCAGGCAAAAGAAATTATAGAAGACCTGTATGATGTGATCAATGCCGGCGCTATGAACGGCCAAAGAGTACCTGTTGGGAATTTCGGGAAATTATACGTCAGGGTAAAACCAGCAACCAAAGCACGGATGGGAAGAAACCCGATCACAGGTGAAGATATAAAGATCCCTGCTAAAAAAGCGACCAAAGTCCCCAAATTTGTGTTCAGCAAGGCATTCAAGGAAGCCTCGCTAAAGGCAAAAATCAATACAAAATAATCTTTAATAAAAATCCAGGGTGTCTGAAAAGATAGTATTTATATAAATAATTCAACCTGACTTTTTAGACACTCCTGCATATTCAAATAATTCCCGGTACAGGGAATACCATACTTATGATATACGGTTATTATTGCTAATATTGTCAGTATTATCGA
Source organism: uncultured Leptospirales bacterium (assembly GCA_964631555.1). Taxonomy (GTDB): domain Bacteria; phylum Spirochaetota; class UBA4802; order UBA4802; family JAFGDQ01; genus CAZVYR01. The sequence continues at coordinate 8,159 of CAZVYR010000123.1, read as the reverse complement.
TCTCTTCTACAAGCAGTTTCATGCCTTCAACAGATTTTATCTTTACTGTTTTGCCCTTGCTCACTTCGGCACTGCTCTCTTTAACCTCGGCTTTCCAGAGTTCACCATCTATCCTTACATATCCTGCAGGATTGAGCACATTAACAACAACAGCGTTCTTTCCTATTAAACGATCAACCTGAGTAAGATTGGCAGAATCATAAGCCCTCCATACCTTTGGAAACATCAATAAGTCCTTCAGCGCCCATATTGTTATAACTGTCCAGAATAACCATAACGGGATATCGACAAGCTTTTTAATAATATACATCCCAATAGTCAGCAGAACAAGAGCCGGAATTTGAAGCAGTATATACTTAATTATAGCTCCCGACGGAACCTTTTTTTTTATATTCTTTTTTCCCATAGAATTATAGTATTCTCTTAGGATAAAGAATTCAGGTAAACTGAATTTTTAAAAATATTTAAATTATTGCATTTCTCCAAAAATGTAAGGATTTTCTCCCGCCCGCTGCGGGGGAAAATCAGTTTTGCAACAAGTCTATTTATCAGATTCTGACACTGAACTTAAAACGCCAAGTAAAAAAATCCCTGCCGGCGGCAGGGATAGATAGTTTGATGTATGGGAATAAGCCGATATAAAAATACTCCTTAAAAAAACAAGGCCCTCTTTTATCTCCCCCTGAGGGGGGGAGACACCGCTTAACGGCAGAGGGATTTCAAGGAGAGAAGTTGGTGTGAAGTAAAGAACCAACATCTTTGAGAGTTGCTTTTTTATTCTGTAAACAAATCTACTGTAAGTAACTAACTTCGAGTAAAAAAGCACTATGTATAATACGCTGTTAATGTACCTGTTTTTAAGCAAACAGTCAATTACCAAGAAACGTGATTTATTATTAACAAAAATTGGGGATATAATACAGAATACAGGTGGTAATAAATAAATTAGATTCCATCCCGCGGACAGAATCTAATCATTTATAATGGAATGGACATAAAGAAACAAAACATCTTCCAGAATTCTTCCGGATTAAATCAAACAGCCTGTTTTACAATTTTCAGCAATTCATCCGGATTAATAGGTTTCTGTAAAATGCCACTTGCTCCTAATTTATAAACATCAATATTGCTGGCTGTTAATGACCCGATATCGCTCAGGATATATATTTTCACATCTTTATCCTCAGCACGCATTTTTTTAACCGCATCTATTCCCGTTGATATTTGTTCCATCATAATATCGCATATTATAAGAGCAGGCTTTTCATCTTTAAATTTCTTTAATCCCTCTTCCCCGCTTAATGCAGTAACGACCTGGTACTTACTTGATTCCAACGTACTTCTTAAAGATGATAATACATCAGGATCATCATCAATAACTAATATAGACTTCTGGGTGGCCATCATAAACCTCCTGTTTGTATAATTATTTATTCATTATGAGAAAAAATAACAAAATGAATTCATAAATTTAAACATTATATTTTCGGAAGACTAAAGGAAAATTTTACCCAATCCCCCTCAGATTCTGCCCATATTTTACCATTATGTTTCTCAATTATCTTTTTACAGATATAGAGTCCAAGACCCGATCCCTTAACTCCTTCAGTACCTTTCTGTTTTAATCTGCTGAACTTTCTGAAAAGTCTGTTCTCAATATCCTCTCTTGAGATACCGGGCCCTTCGTTAAATATTGAAAAAACATACTCTCGATTATCTTCATACATAGATAATATTATTTTCGTATTTGCTTTCCCATACTTAATTGAATTGTTAATAAGATTTTTTATCACAATTTCCAGCAGGTTAGGATCGCCGTTTATTACTGGCTTAACCTTAAAATCCGTAACGATTTCCATCTGCTTTATATTTTTTGAGTACTCGGGAATATCCAGAATATGCTGCACTACATCATCGATAAAATTTACTTTTTGATTAAACGATTCAAGATTGTCAATATCCATTTTAGAGAGATCAATATAATTTCTTATAATATCTTCCAGATATTGACAGTTGCGGATTATACTTTCCACAGTTTTTTGCTGTTCAGGGTCCAGTTTCCCAAGATATCCCCTGTACAGGGATTCTGCAGTTAAATGAACAGTCGAGATCGGGCTTTTAAGTTCATGCGATACTATTGCCATTAAGTCAAGCATCTTCGTGTATGTACTGTCTTCCCTTGCTTTTATAGCATTTTTTACAACATTCCTTAATTCTTCATTGGTGAATGGTTTTGGAATATAATCGAATGCCCCTTTCTTCAATGCTTCACGTGCGTTTTCAACAGTAGCATAACCTGTAAAAATTATCACTGTTACATCCGGCTGTTTTTTTACTAGCGTTTCAAGCACTTCCATACCGCTGATACCGGGCATTTTCAAGTCTGTAATTACAATATCATATTCCTTTTCACTGACACGTTTTAAACCTTCATCTCCGGATGACGCAGTCTCGATCTCATAACTCTCATCCCTCAATATTCTCAAACAGCTTTTCAATACGATCGCTTCGTCATCGATAATTAATATTTTTACTTTATTATTCATGATCACATAGTTTATATATTACTATTGCTATTTAATAAACCAATTAATATAAAGCTCTATTTTATAACAACTTTTAATAAATAAAACAATAACCAGGATGAATGATACTGAAATATTCTTTTAAGTTTCAGGTTTCCGGTTAATTACAAGCCGCACAGCTATAAACCTAACCTACAGGCAGCCCGATTGTAAATGTGCTGCCCTCTCCCGGTTTACTTTTTACTTTTATCCATCCGTCATGCCTTTTGATTACTCCAAACGTCACAGCCAGTCCGAGACCGGTACCTTTCCCGATCATTTTAGTAGTAAAAAAAGGATCAAATATTTTATCTAAATCCTCTGCCTTAATCCCGGTCCCGGTATCTGTAACTTCAATTATTATTTCCTGCTTCTTTTCATCAAAGCGCGTTAAAAAAGTAAGATCCCCCTCTTTTTCAGTTTCATTTATCGCGTCAGCAGCATTAAGCGCAAGATTATTTATTACTGACTTTATCTGGTTAACATCAATATTTACATCCGGAAGATCGTCAGCAAAAAGCTTATTGATCCTGATATTTTGAAAATTTACATGCCGCTCCAGAATTCTTAACACGTCGGAAATAACTATGTTAATATTTACCGTATTCTTTTCAAGCCTTGTTTCTCTCGCAAAATCAAGTATATTTTTTACTATTTCACGGCATCTTAAAGTTTCGTTAATTATGATCTTTAAATCATCTTTATACCTGGGATCTTCTATATCATCATAAAGAGCAGTACTATAGCTTAAAACACCGGTCAACGGATTATTGATCTCATGTGCTATCCCGGAGGCCAGTCTCCCAAGGGAGGCAAGCTTCTCGGATTGAACTATCTGCATTTCAGCTTTCTCTTTTAATTTTGTATCTCTTTCAACAATTGCGTCTATCATTTTATTAAAAGTATCACAAAGATAACCGATTTCGTCTTCAGGACAGAAATTTACCTTCCTGTTATAATTGCCGAGTGCTATCTCATTAGAAGCTTCCACAAGAGAATTAATCGGATTTATGATCAATCTTATTAAATAAATACTAAGAAATACAGCAATAAACGACGTAACCGACATCATCACTATAAGGTAAAAGCTCGCATCCCACTTGATTAAATCATATTTTTTTTCGAGAATCCCGACATATAAAATCCCGATTACTTTATGATCGATATTATAAATCGGGCTATATGCGGAAATATACCAGTTGTTAACTACAAATGCCTTATCAAGCCACAGCTTTCCGTGCTTAAAAACCTTTGTATATACTTCTTCCGATACCTGGGTTCCGACAGCCCTTGTCCCATCCCTTTTCTTTACATTCGTAGCTATCCTGAGATCATCCTGAAAGATAGTAGCAGTACCAACATCAAATCCATCCAATTTCTCGTTCTTAAATACTAAATTCCTGATACTATCTACCAATTCAAAATTATTATTAAGCAGCTTCGCTGCGTAAATTATCCCGATCAAACTGCCCCGCTGAAATACAGGTGAAGCAGCCAGCATAATCAGGCCATTATCTTCAAAGTCCCTTCCCCTTTCCCTTGCCATAGGCGTGGGAATTACTTTTATAAAAGCCTGTTTTAATAAAATATCGCTTTCCAAAGCCAAACGCTTTTTGCTTATTATATCCGTTCCAAGGCAGGATTTTTTATTTTCAAGCACATACCTTATAAAAGCAGTGTCACTGATATCATCGCCAATCTTTCCGGGATTATTATTCCTGCAAATGATCCTGCCTTTCTCATCAGTAATATTAATAATATCAATGTCTATTTCATTTTTAATCTCAGCGAGTTTTTTATATAAAAGTCTGCGGTCTCTTTGCTGAATAGCTTCCTGAAAATAATCGCGTGATGAAAGATGATAAACAAGGTGATAGATAAGGTTGATTCTTTCATTGTATATATATTTAGCTGTATTTAACTGAATTTGTACATCTTCATATGCCTGGCCTATAACGTTTTTATTGATCAGGATCAAGCTGAAAATCAATGAACCAAAGCCGGTTATAAGAACAACCGACATAAGGCTAAGAATCAATTTAGTCCTGATTTTAATTTTTAAAAAGCTTTTCATTATATTGAATATCCAATTTGAAAAAGCTGTATAAATTCAGTTAAAATGATTTATTTACTATTGATGATTACCCACTGGATCGCATTTTTTGTCAGTTCAGCAGAATCCTTAACGCCAAGTTTTTCTTTTATATTTTTTTTATGACTTTCTACTGTATAAATACTCAGATTCAGCTTCCGGGCGATCTCTTTTGTACTAAAACCATTGCCTACAAGCTGAAATACCTCGAATTCCCTGTTAGTTAAGTTCTTCATTGCAGCATCATTATGATCTTCCGGATTTTGAATAAGCCTTTCCAGGATTTTCTTTGATAATTTATTGCTTAAGTATAATTCACCCTTAAAAACCGTACATATAGCACTGGTAATATTTTTTGAAGCGTCCTCTTTCATTATATACCCCCGCGCGCCGGCCCTGATAGCCCGTTCAGCATATATTTCCTCATTGTGCATTGACAACACGAGTGTATATATTTCAGGGAATCTCTCCCTGATCGAACGAATAAGATCAATACCGTTTACATTTCCTGATAAAGTAATATCAATAATCGCAAGATCCGGCTTGTCACGATTGATGATTTCAATTGCCTCAGCAGCGCCGGATGCTTCTCCGCATATCTGTAAATCCTTTACCCTTTCTATAATACGTTTTATCCCCTGTCTGAGTACAGGATGATCATCAACTATTAATATCTTTTTTATTTTTGATTCATTATTGATTGAATTAGCATTCATTGAATTATCATCCATTGAATTATCATCCATTGAATTATAATTCATTGAATTATAACTCATTAGCTGTTTCCGGAAACAAATCTTGGCATTTATAATGCCGGGAAGAATTTATTTTGTCAATAAAGTAAAATACTATTTAATTTTTACCATTACCTCAAAACCGCCCTGCTCCCGGTTGCCTGAAGAAAAATCAGCGCCTATCATACCTGCCCGGTATTTCATGATCCTCAGGCCCATACCATTGCTGATCTTATCCGTCCGCACACCAATACCGTCATCTGAAACAGTCAGCTCCAGTCCGGAAACCGATGCTAACCTGATCTTAATATTCTTTGCCCTGCCGTGCTTAATAGCATTAGTCACAGCTTCGCGCGCGATATAATAAAGATGGATTGCAGTCTGGTTATCCCGAATATCCACATTCCCCTCCTGGGAGATTTCGCATGAAACATCAAATACCTTTTCTATCACGGAAACCATTCCACTGATAGCAGAGAACAGCCCGTTCTCAGTCATCTCAACAGGGTACAGTACCTTCGCGATACTTCTGGTCTGTACAATGGAATTCCTCACAAGTTTCTCAATTTCATCGATATCGTCCAAACTTATGTTATGGCTCTCACTCAGTTTTTCTCTTAAAACCTCGATAAGAAAACTGGCTGCCGTCAGATTCTGCCCTATTCCGTCATGCAGATCCTGCCCGATACGCTGTCTCTCCTTCTCGGTTATTTGCATAATCTCCTTCTGCAATAACCTCGTTTCGATCAACGCGTTGTTTTTCTTTTGCTCAGCGCGTATTCGCTCTTCTATTTCGAGCTGCAGTTCCTTATTGAAATTATTCGCTTCCTGCTCGGCCTTTTTCCTCTGCGTAGTATCCTGAAGCGTTTCAATTGCACCGATAATACCCCCCCTGGCATCCCTTAACAGAGCAGCAGTGAAAAAAAGCCATTTACCTTCTTTACCAAGATTCGGGAAAAAACTCTCACTCTCCCATGCTTCCTCCAGGATCGGAGAGAAAATGATCCCTGCCCCGTCTTCCTCTGAAGTGATTTTCCCCTCCCTGTCCAGAATTAAGTCTGCAAGCAAAGGGCGCCTTACATTGTAAAAGGCTTTCCATTGTTCATTCTTTCCTGTCATAACATTCGCGGCAAATCCGGTTAATACCTCACAAGCCTTATTCCAGTGTGTTATTTTATGATACTTATCGATCACGAAAATAGGGATTGGATTTCTTTCCAGTATCTGCGACAGCAGCAGCTCATTCATCAGTAAAGCTTCTTCAGCCTTTCTCTTTTCACTTATATCGCTGATAAACCCTTCAAATCCCGCGATCCTGCCGTTCAGGTAAACCGGCTGACAATTAAATATTCTGTCACTCGTTGAGTTATCATCTGCTATTGAATTATATTCTCCTGTTAGGGACTCCCCGTTCATGATCCTGGAAATAATTTCTTTTACAGCCCCCCTCTTGCTTTCCGGATGGCCGTCAATAAAATCCCTGCCGATAATATCATTCCCGGAAGCAAAGTGCATTTTCTCCCATTCCGAATTGACATACTCGACCAAACCGCTTTCATCAACCCTGTAATATGCAAACGGCGCTTTTTCAATAATAGTACGAAATTTCTCTTCACTTTCTTTTAAATCCCCGAACAGCCGTCTATGCTCTGCCGCCGCTTTCCCGGAGCTCTGACTAAAAAAAGCAAACCCAAGTCCTGTGCCCATTAATATAAACGATATAATATAATCCCCTCCGTTTCCTGACCGTAACAGAAAGGCACCGCGTACTATCAAAGATAAGGCTATGATGACAGCAACACCAAAGCCCCTTATCCCCCACCACAAAGCGGATAAAATAACCGGTATAAATAAGAAGTAGGAAAAAAATATAAATTCATGAGACGTAAAAGCAGGATAAATAATAAAAAATATAGACAGCACAACAAGAACGCAAATAATGATAAATTTATAATTCTTAACCGGTTTTTCGTACATTATCTTATTTGAATATTACTATATTTCTTGCAAACTGCGAATGCAAATTGCGAACGTAAACGGCATAATAAAAATCCGGTATTTTTATTAAATCAAGCATAAAAAAGCTGAAAGTAATGACTAACAAAAAATCATCCAATATCACCCCTATAAACTGGATAGATAAAACAGAACGCCATGCTTTAATCCCGGGATATATTAACAAGCAAAAGAATATCAAACTAAAAGAATTTAAAAAAACAAAAGGAAACTGTTATTTTACTTCCGGCATCTCTCATAATTTAATAGATTTTATTTACAGATCAGTTGTGCAACTGCAGCTTAAAGACAAAAAACTGATCTTCTCACGGGGCGCAGTAAAAATAAAAAACAAACCGGTATTGCATGCAGCAGGTATTCGCGAACTGGAGTGGGACGTCGGAATATCTATCAGGATACCGCATAAATTAAATTATAATCATAAAGTTAAAATAATAATAAACAACGAAGAACCGGAATTGCGATTAATGGAAATCATCGTCCTTTCCGCATTACTTCATATTGCCTGTCCAAAGAAAAATTCCAAATGGTGCACAGACAAAGCGGTTTTAATAATTGCACGCGGCTGGAACCGCTTTTTAGATAAATACACCCTTGCTCCACTCCGTTTCAAAAACGTCTTCTCTTCAACCTGGAACTTGGAACCTGGAACTTTCAACTTTGAACTTACTCCGCTTCCGCTCCGTTCCGGAACCGTCTTAAAACCATTAAGATATAACAATTATAATAGAATAAAAAAAATAAAAAAAGTAT
>CAZVYR010000122.1:8593-10227 GCA_964631555.1 uncultured Leptospirales bacterium | reverse complement strand
TATCCAGGTAAATACCGTCAAAATAATCAAGTATAAGAACAATTTTGCCTTCATGAATTATTATTTCCTGAATCTTTATAATGCCTTCGATATCAATATCCATTAATATCTCATAATCCTGTTTTAACCTGGCAAGCTCCGAGTGTGTAGAAAAACGGATTTTTAAAACCTTAATTACTACAGTATTATCCCCGCCTTCCTTACGGCCTTTGTAAATAATGGAACACCTTGTCTCTATTGGCTCATCAAGGATCTCATAATCCTGAATTTTTTCCATATATGAATTTTCCTATATCAAAGACTGCTCTTAGTGTTTCTTATCAAGCCCTGCGCAAATTTTTCCGGATTTTTATTGAGAAATAATATTTTTAAAATTTATCATAGCAAATAAAAGAGAATATGTCAATTATATCCTTTTTTCCCTGCTGCGGGATAGACAATGTTGTTCGATTTTGTTATATTTATACTATATTAAATAATATATGATATAATTTGCACTTGAAGAAACCGGTTAATCGATTATTGGGAAAAGGAGAGCAATCATGGCAATAGCAACACCAGGTCCCATGATAAAATCAATACACGGGCGCATCGGCAGCCTGGTATTCTATTACAGGAACGGGAGACAGTGCGTGCGCGTGCATGTTATGCCGCGCAACCCGGATACTGAAGCACAGAGGATCGTGCGCCGCGCGTTCGGCGATGCTGTAAAATCATGGCAGGCAATGACTGATGATCAAAGATATGTATTCAACAGAAGGACGCGCTATATGAATATGAGCGGGTACAACCTGTATATATCGGAATATATGATAACAAAGATTTCAGGGAGAACCGGGACAGGCATGTCACCTTTGATTTCCGCTCATGCCCTTACATCTGCCTTTTCTAATCCTCTCACCTCCGTTTCACCTTCGAATACGAAAGAATCCCATACAAACGTGAATTCTACGCATTCAAAACTCCATCCCGGGTGATAAAAACGGCAGAATAATTAATTTAATACAGCAGGATACATTCAACGAGGGAGTAAAAAAATTTTAACTGATGATCTTTGTTATTTCGGGCATAAAATCCTTATTTTGAGATACTCGTTTGCTGATCAACCTGATAACAAAAAACGTAGCTATAAAAGCGATAAGCCCTGTTATGATCGCAAAAAATTCACCAGTGTAATTAAGGTATTCAGCCAGCTTGCTGCCTGCAAAGATCCCGATAAAGAGCATGATTATGGGAACCATGTAAACAAGAAGAGCGACCTTCATAAGACTGGAAGATTTCAGGCTTATATTCACTAAATTCCCTACCCTGGCATTTACCCTGTTAAATGCCTCAACCTCAATCTTCTTGTTATCGTCACCTAAGGGCATGCAGGTTTTTCTGTGCCCGCACGATTCACATGATGCGCTCCTGGCAGCTAGCACCCACGCCTTTTCCCCCATTACTCTTGTTACAGTTCCTTCTTCTGTCATCATAACTTTTTTGTCTCTTTACATTATTACTTTCTTTAAAGTATGCGCGGCCTTCCGGGAGAGTTTGTCTTTACCGGAAAGATAACGGCAACACTTAATGTTTAATACTAATAAAATGCTATTAATATTATATGATGTCAAATTATTTCCGGGTAAAACACT
>CAZVYR010000122.1:0-8493 GCA_964631555.1 uncultured Leptospirales bacterium | reverse complement strand
TCTTCATCAAGGCCTGTAATTATCTGGCAGCCTATATCGATATTACGGCTTATCGTATAAATCAATCCAAGGGATGTCTGTATATAAGTACCGTAATTATTAGGAGTACTATCAGGTTCATCTACCAATTTTAACAGATCCGAATTATACATTTCAAGAAACATATTAAGCCGCAATCCTTCAGCCAGCATCCCGCTTAGATCATAATTAAGCTGCAGATACCCTCCACGGGTTATGACATTATATAATTTATTTTCTATATAAATTGATTCTCCCAGTACAGTGAGATCATTGATTACGCGGTATCTTATATTTATTCCTGCTGCATAGGAAGAGCCATACTCCCTGTCGAGGTCATGTATATAATAATTCAGGCCGACATCAAATTTGTAAAAGCTTGAGCCGAGATTTATGACTACATCCTTTTTATTGTTCCGGTCGTTATTTTTAAATATGTATTCACCGTCCAGGAATCCGGCTTGATAAGTAAGGAAATGACCGATCAGATTTCCGTAAACCAAACCTCCCATATCCGTCCTTCTGAGCGGAACGCCGAGTGAAATTGGATCCGTCCTTATTATGCTTAAATTCCTGAATACAGAATAATCATCCCAGAAACCGAATGGATTTCTGACTCTTCCTAACCGGAAGTTGAACATTTTGATTATTGCAAAATCAATTTGAACTCTTTCGAAAGCCGGTTTTTGACTTGCCTCATCTATCTCCTGTATGTGATTATCTATAAGATCGTATATCTGTCTTTTACGGCTGCCGGGATCGCCGGGGTCCATTCCTTCCAGCGAATCGGCGACTGAAATAAATCCGCCATATAAATATAGTTCCGAAGTTAAAGGCTGAAATTCGATAATATAGCTTATCTTTTTAGAAAGATCACCTTCGAGATTGATATAAATATTGTTGAAATAAAACCTGTTTTTCTGTCCTGAAGTATCGCGGATTGTATTCGCTGCATTGTAATATTCGATCATTTCAATTCTTCCGGAAAGCAGCAGGGTATCGAACATCTCATTCTCTTTTTGTTCGCTTTCTTTAACGGTTCCGCCAGGCAACGGATTATTGTTTTCCTGTGCAACAGCTGTGTTTGCCGATATCGAAATAAATAACAACAGTATAATTAAAGGTATTTTAATGTTAACCTGGTTTATATATCTAATCATTAAAATCTCCATCTTTGAAGCGCTTTAATATCTCTTTTGCAATTTCATCTTTAGACTTGCTTTCACTGATCATTTTTTTTATAAACTTTGATATGGAATCCGGGTACAGTATAACTGCCGTACCCTGCGATATATAGATGTCTTCCAGATATATTTGCAGTTTTAATGTTACAAATACCGCACTGTTTCCGTTTTCTTTCTCGATATTGCTGAGTATATAGGTTAATGACTTTACGGAATTTATTTTCCGTTTTTGAGGCAAGGCATTGATAATACTATTTAAAGACAATATATAGAATAGAAAACAAATAATAAAAAACAGTATTCCTGAAGAATAGATTTTTTTTCTTTTCCCGGTAACTAAGATCATGGTTTCTTCGATACTTTTTTATAGTAAAAAATTTTATTATATAACCTGGTAATCCTGATATTCATGTAAAACCCTTCAGGTCGCGGATATCGTTATATTCAGGTATTTTTTATCCGCAATACCTGCCTTGATTTTCATCCCTAAAAATGCCACAAGCGATTGCACCAGTGTTAATCCCAGCCCGATATGAGAACTGGCTGGAGTTCGGGCCTTTTCTTTTCGCCAGAACATTTCAAACATATTTTCTATGTCGGGTTTTGAAAGATTACTGACTTTATTTATAATAGATAAATCGAAGCATGTCTTGTCGCCCGAAGCATCAAGTATAATACTGCTTGCGGGGATGGAATAATCCACTGCATTTGACAATAAATTATCTATTATTATCAAGAACATATTTTTATCGGAATATAAAGAGAAGCCCGGAGGGATATTATTTTCCAGTATCAATTTCTTTTTATTTGCCGCTCTTGAATATGTTTCCCAAACCGACATCACCAAAGGTTTTAATTCAAATAATTCTTTCCGGCTCTGCAGTGATCCGGCTTCAAAGCGGGACAGCATCAGGAGGGTGCTGACTATATTCTGCATATTTATCGTGGAATTGAATATATCCTCATAGTTATTCTTTGTCTGCTCATCCATACCTTCAGGCCATTTTAGCGCGACTTCAATAAGAGTGCGTATCTCGCTGACCGGGGTCCTTAGTTCGTGGGCTACATTGGAAATGAAGCGGCGCTCCCTGATTAAAGTTTTTTTAAGGTCCTCGGTTACTTTATTAAGTGAATTGGCGAGGCCCGCTATTTCCTTTGCGGAAGGTACATTGACCGGCACCAGGTTTGAAGCATTTATCAATTTTAATTCAGCATGAAAATTTCTGAGGTCTTCCAGGCGTTCAGCATGGTCCGTCAGCATTTTTTTTGATTTCTTTATCGAGGCCATCATTTTGTTAAAGGAAGAAGCCATGAAGCCTATTTCATCATTGCTTGCGAGGTCTAATTTGATATCGTAATTGCCTTTGCTGGCTTTCTGAAAGCCTGAATATAACAGATTGATCGGTTTTGTGATTGAGCCGGAGAAAAGAAATAACAGTACTGTGATAGCTATGATAATAATAATTCCGGATATTACTGTTGAAGTAAGTATTCGGGATATATTGAAGGATTGTGATTTCAGGTTTATGGTGATTTCCAGTGCACCTCTGACTATATAAGTTTGTGATTCGCCTGCCGATACCGGATATATTACCCTGATGAATCTTTCGTTATTTTTTTCAAGTAATTCAATACTGCTCTTATTGTGCTCTATTGACTCAATTATATCCTTTCGAATTGTTTTTTTAAAAAGTATATTTTCATTTGTGCTGTTTACGGTAATCAACTCTTTGCTGAAAACGCTTATATCAGTTATGTTATTTTTATATCTTTTAATTCCTAATATATAGCTCTGTATTTCCCTGGAATCATCAGGGATTTCATAATTGCGGTAAATTGTCCCTGCTATTATTTGAGCTAAACTAAAGGCTTCCTGCTGCGCATTATCCAGAATATCCTTTTTAATCTGAAAATAATTTATTGAAGTAATCACTCCATATACACAAAGAAAAACTGCTAATACAGTGAAAATTATTTTATTTTGTATGCTTTTTCTGAACCAGTTGGCAATTAGTTTGGTCGGCAGGGTTTTTTTTATACACGCATTGAGACTTTTCAAATGCATAATTAGCACATATATAAATTAGAGTTGTTGGATTTCTCCTAAAAAAACTGGTTTTCCCCAGCCTGCGGGCCTGTGTAAAAAAATTATTATATATCCGGCCGGGTCCGAGGAAGATGATTTTTCATTTTAACAGTCATTTATCATAAGCATTATGTAAAATAGCATAAAGCACAGGCATGACTATTAAAGAGAATAACATTGATGCGATCAGGCCGCTGACCATAGCAATGGAAAACGGCTGCAGTATTTCTCCCCCTTTCCCAATATTAAAAGCCATGGGTATGAATCCGGCGATTGCTGCCAGATTGGTTATTAAAACCGGCCTGAACCTCGCTTCTCCTGCTTCTTTTATGGCTTCTATAATAGACTTATTTTGGGAATGGAAATTTTCAATAAACTTGACAACCAATATCCCGTTATTGACCACCAGGCCCATAACAGTAATCATTCCCGCAAAGGATGAAATATCAAATTCAGTACGAAAAACCGCAAGGCCGAACAGGACAAAAGCTGAGGAACTGACAGTGCCGATAAAAACGCTTAAAGCCGTGCGGTAAGACTCAAAGATAAACAACAACAATCCAAGTATTAGAATGACGGAGATTGCAAGGACAATCAAAAGCTGCCGGAAAGATTCCTGCTGGCTTTTGTAATTGCCCGAGAGTTCGATCGTTACCTTATCGTTTTTAATTTCTTTCAGCGCCTGTTTAACGTCGGATATAATACTGCCCAGGGAACGTCCGCTTATTTCGGAATTGACGCTGACAATGATGGAGCCGTTTTTATGATGGATTTCCGTATTTTGTGTTATCAGGCTGATGCCAGCTAGTTTTGAGAGCGGAAGAAAGCCGCCATTGGGCGTATAGACAGGCAGGGTTTTGAGATTATTCAGGTTAAAACTGTTCTCATAGGTCAAACGGACAGGGATAGTCCGGACCCCTGAGGGAACAGAGGTAATGATATCCCCATAGGTCGCGATGACGGAATAAGCAGAAATATCCCCCACATTCATACCGAGAAGAAAGGCATCAGGCTGATTCGCGTTTACCTTGATCTCTTCCTGCGGTGCAGGGAGGTCAATCATAACACCGTCAAGACCTTTTATCTTTTCGAGTTTATTCTTGACCAATTCCGCTGTCCGGTACACCTCTTCATTGTCGCTGCCTAAAATATTTATTGATACGGGTTTTCCCGATCCGGAGAGATCGCTCAATCTGTCCCCCAATATCTGATGAAAATCGGTATCGAGTTCAGGGATATCCTTTCCAACTTCTTCAGAAAGCTCTTTCATTATTACAAAAGTAGATTTCTTCCTGTCTTTGCTGAGCTTAACTACAATTTCACCAATATTAGACTGGGCATAGGGTGTACCGAGATGTGTCCCTATCTTTCTTATATAAAACTCTATGTCCTTTTCTTTCGACAGATTGGCTTCAACTCTTTTTGTCAGGCTGGCCGTCTCAGTTAAAGAGGAACCTGCGGGCGCAATATAATCAAAAACGATCATTCCTTCATCCCATTCAGGGAGAAAACCATTGGGAATGAAATTCAATGATGCTATTCCTCCAATAACCAGGAATACAAGCGCGATAACAACAATCCATTTGACCCGGAGCGAAATATTCAATAATTTCAGATAAGCCTTTTTCAGGAATACGAATATAATTCTTTCTTTTTTTGCAGGAGAAAGGTTTTTTGAAGCAAAATAGTTAATAAAAAGAGGGGTAACTATAACAGAAGCAAGTAAAGAAAGAGCTATGGTGCTGGCAAGGGTGAATGATAGCGGCTTGAAAAACAAGCCCACTATGCCGCTCATGAAATTCAGGGGAATGAAGACTGCTATGGTGACCATAGTTGCCCAGAACATTATCGGAAAAATATCAGCAATGGACGCAGACAAAGGGTTCACTTTCCCGGAGGTCTTATAACGGACATAATTTTCGGTTACTACAATGGCATTATCCGCGACAATCCCAATAGCTGCCGATACTCCTCCAAGGGTCATAATATTGACTGTCTGTCCGAAAAATTTCAAAATGATCACTTCAAGAATGACCACCAGTGGTAAAACCAATATAACCGGCAGGGAATAGCGGAATTTTTCCAGGATGTAAAAAACAATCAAAAGAATAATGATCACAGCCAGGCCGATATCGATCAAAATACCGCTAATAGAATCCTGAACAAAATCGGAAAGGTCCCACTTCCCGAATCTAAGATTAAGGTGTTTACAGGTTTCTTCCAGCTTGTTATCGATCAGCTTGGATATTTTCAGACTGTCCGAACCTTCCTGTTTGCTTATATCGATAATCGCGCCCGCGTTCCCGTTAATCCTGACCAGCCTTCTTGGCGGCTCGCTGTTGATTTCAGTATAGGCGATATCCTTTAAATATACCGGCCTTCCCATGCGGGTCGCTACTACAATATTCCCAAAGCTTTCCGCTGTTTTATACTGCTTGCCGCTCAGGCCGAAATAAGTTTTCTTGCCGGCTGAGACATTTCCGATAAAGGAAAGCTGATTGGCGTTCTCAACGGCATTGGCAATGCTTAAGGTATCAATATTGTATTTCGTAAGCTGGTCAGTTTTCAATTTGATCCAGATTTCAGGGATTTCTCCGCCTATAAGCGTGATATTATAAATCCCGTCAATGCCTATCAATACAGGGATAATGTTATACTGAAGTATGGTATGGAGCTCTCGCTGGTCCAGTTTATCGGACCAGAAACCGTATTCAGAAAACGGGTAAGCGCTGGTTGACATCTTGATCGCCTGAATGGAGGCGTTTTGAGGCATCTCCCCCCTGACTTCGCTGATCTTTGTCTGGACGTATTGAAGGGATTCATCCATTCCAGTGCCCCAGTTGAAGTAAACATCAATTGTGGAAGCCCCTCTCTCTGTGGCGGAACGCACGCTGGTTACTCCGGGAATTGTCTTTAAAACATTTTCAAGCGGACGGGTTACCTTCAGGTCTGTATCTTCCAGAGAAGCAAAGCCTATATCAACCAGGACTTGAATTCTTGGAAATTCCGCATTCGGGAAAACGTCTTTTGGCAGCTGAAAATAAATAAAGATGCTGAAGACAATTAAAACAGCCAGTGTAAATAATATCGCAATATGATTAAAAATGACCCCTTCAATAAATCTTTTCATTTCTTGTTTTCCGGTTTAAGAAAGTAAGTGATTTCCGACTTATTGGACAAATAATTATAAAGTGATTCATAATATTGTTTTTTCGAATTAGACCAATCAAGGCTTACACTTAACAGGTCTGTCTCTGTTATTTTCCCTTTCTGATAAAGAATATTTGCAGCACTCATGCTTTTTTTAGCATTATCCAGGTTTTCCAGGGAATTTTTATAAAGAATGTAGGATTTCTCGGCGTTCTCGACCAATTGCCGCAAATAGAGGGAAAGCTTCCTATGGTTGTCTTTATAAAGGCTTTTCTGGCTGTTATAAGCATTGATTGAGGACTGGAGCTGGTTTTCTCTCTGGCCGAAATCAAAGAGCGGAAACTCTAAACCAATTCCGAATTTATAATCGGGCCTGTTGGAATTCGTTATCTGTAATCCCGAATAAAATTGCAGCAAAGGAATCCAGTACAAACGGTTCTGATCAGCAGACTTCTCGGACATTTTGAGGTCAATTTTATTAAGATCTGACTGGTAAGTGTTTTCAGCAGATTTTGGAATGTTTTCTTCATAATTATCGATTTGAGAGGTTTCATCCTTAAGAAGAGGTATATCTTTAAATGTAAAATCATCCATTGATAGATTTATACCGGACAGAGAGGAAATGGATGTCAGAATATTTTCCATTTCATTGTAAGAATTATCCATAGATAAAGAT
This sequence comes from uncultured Leptospirales bacterium, assembly GCA_964631555.1. GTDB lineage: Bacteria > Spirochaetota > UBA4802 > UBA4802 > JAFGDQ01 > CAZVYR01. The sequence goes on along the minus strand of CAZVYR010000122.1, from coordinate 1,379 downwards.
AAACTGGCCCTTTGGTTTTTTACGCGCAGTATATCCAGGCTTAGATCCACGCCTTTATCAGCCATTTTTTGAAGGTTTTGCAAATGCGTATCAAAATAAGCTTTCATACTGGTGTCCTCTATCCGCTGCTGTGCAAGCACATAAAGCCGGTAATATGCAAGCATGATCTCTTTTTCAAGATCCGATTTCGCCATTTGCCCTTCAATCCGGCTTCTTTCCACCTTCAATTCTGAAAGAGCCGGAGAATGAGTCAGTATTTTCTGTAAATCCAGATAAGCGTTCAAACCCGGAGAGAATTGCCAGCCACCAACGGTTGTGTCATAGCCGCTGTCCAGCGGCAAGGTGAAATAGGGAAGCAATTGGCTTTTATCATGTTTATAGGAGTATTTATCTGATTTGATTTTGTATTGAAAGGATTCTAATAGCGCACTGTTGGCGATTACCTTATCCGTCAATTCCTTTAAGGTCAGGGATAATAAAGGACTGGTTTGCGTGAAAAATATTATAATTGATAAAAAAATAAAAAATAATTTCATATATAAATGCCTTTTACTGATTTGCTCAAGTTGGCTGACTTTTATTGCCTTATTTGGCATGTCCGTTACCTGATAATCTATTGAGATCATCTGTGCCGGGGAAAACAGGTCTGTGCATTCCCGGCCATAAGCCCCTTTAAATAGATCCAAAAAGATTTTTAATTAACCGCATGATAAATACAAACAGTTCCAAAAATATTAAAGCTCCTTTAATAATTTTTCAAGACATTTTTTAATGCTATAGTTTTATTCAAATAGGGGGAGAATTAAATTCCGGGCTTTAGAAATACAGGAGTTGCTTTTGTTTTACTCCACCGCCGTGAATATCCATCCTGGATAGCACGGCGGCGGCATCCTGCTGCTTATCAGCAGGCCATCCTTGCTGCCTGTTCCGTAAAATAAAAACAACTCCTGTATTTAGAAAAATTTTTCCCCGGAATTTAATTTACACCCTTTAAATAAGAAGTCATAAAACCAATTTCGCCATTGCCGGCAATATTCAGCTTGATATCATAATTGCCTTTGCCGGATTTCTGAAATCACGAGTATTACAGATCGATTGGTTTTGTGATTGAGCCGATAAAAAAATAATATTACGCTGCCTTTTCAGCAATCTGCTGCGGGAAGACCGGTTCCATTCATCAGCAACAGTCTTCCCGCAGTTCAGCAATGAGGTAGTTGTATTTTTGTAAATAAAAATGTAATAAAATCAGTTATTCTGCATCATGAAAACACTATGGGATAAGATCTTCATATTCTCCCATTCCCTCTGATAAATTATAATTAAAAGGAGATTACGGGAAGATTACGGTGAGGGAAAATCATAACATTTTGGCGCTCACA
>CAZVYR010000121.1:0-10608 GCA_964631555.1 uncultured Leptospirales bacterium | reverse complement strand
ACAAAGTCGTATTCTTTATTGTTTCAGGTATAAGATATATCTCGAAACCGCGCCCGGTCAGGGACACAACAGTAAGAGAAATACCGTCAACAGCCACAGAACCCCTTGCAACAATATATTTCGCGATCTCCGCAGGCACGCTTATTTCTATCCTGATCCCGTTCTCGTCTTTTACAACAGATTCAATCCTGCCTTTACAGTCAACATGCCCCTGGACAAAATGTCCGCCGAACCTCGCGTTAGCAGACATCGCCCTTTCAAGATTGACCTTTCTCCCTGAACTAAAATCCCCGAGCGTGGTCACTCCCAGCGTAACCTTTGAGGCAAACACTGTAAACGAATCCTTTGAAAAGCGCGTCACAGTCTGGCACGCCCCGTCTATTGAAACCGAATCCCCGGTATTGATATCGCCGGTAACAACGCCCGAAGATACGGTAATATACACACCATTGCCGGAATCCTCGATACCGCGTACAGTGCCTATTTCTTCGATCAATCCTGTAAACATTCTGTTTCCTCGCAAACTCCGAGTACAGGCTCCGAATAAGCATTATATATAAGATCATCTTTTAACATAGCAGTTGAAATATCATGAAGACTAAGAGAATCGGATACAGTATTCTTGCTCTCCGCGCCTATTATGTCAAGACCCTTTCCTATTATTCTCGGAGAATAAAAATACACAAACTGATCCACTTCACCCGCGTCAAAGAACGAACCCGCGATAGTTCCTCCGCCCTCAAGCAGTATCATCATCCTGTTCCTGCCGTACAAATCCTCCAGGATGGACTTCGCCTGCTCTGACCTCGAATGGCCTTTAACGAATACCAGTCTCCCTGCCTCATAAATACTCCTCATATTATTATCTTTTTCTTTCAGGAGATTCTCCCTTGCAGCCTCATTGGAAAAGAAGAGATAATTATCATCGCTGAACATCTTTTTTGTCATGTCCAGCCTTTCCGGCACACCCACAACAACCCTTAGTGGTGAGCTCGGAGTCTCTATAGGAGAATGTAAAAGCATTTCAAGAAAGAAGCTGTTCCTCCCGGAAATAGTAATACTTGATTTATCAAAATATTCCTTAACCTCAGGCGGAAAGGAATCCAGCCTTATATTCAGCGCAGGGTTATCTTTAATAAAAGTATTCTTCCCGACCATAACAACATCAACCAGGGATCTCAGCTTATGAACAATATACCTTGAATACTCCGAGGAAATCCACTTTGAGTCTCCGCTTTTCGTAGCGATCTTGCCGTCAAGAGTAAGCGCGGATTTATGAATAACATAGGGAGATCCCTTTAAAATATACTTTGTAAAATGCCTGATAAGATCATACGCCCTTTCAGCCATATCCGTCATAATAACAACATCAATACCCGCATCCCTCAAAGCCTGAACACCCTTCCCTGCCACAGAAGGATTCGGGTCCAGCACAGGAATATACACCCGCGACAATTTAGCCTTCTTGATCGCTTCGGTACAGGGGGGGGTCTTCTTTATGTTATGACAGCACGGCTCAAGAGAAACATACATGTCTGCGCCTGAAAGATCGGCCTTCGCGTTTTTTATGGCAACAACCTCCGCATGATCGGAACCATAAGTCGAAGTTCCCCCCGTTGATATGATATGGCCGTTTTTCACGATAACAGCTCCCACAGAAGGATTGGGCGAGGTCTTACCCAGCCTTGAAAAAGCTATTTCAAGGGCCATTTCCATATATTTCGCTTCAGTTGTCATTGCTGCCTGCTCCGTATTTCATATATATATTTTCCCTGTCTCCCGCAAGATCGAGTTTACCGGATAAAGCGTCTTTCAATTCAGTTAATCCTGCATTATTATACTTTCCGGCAGCCATGTATCCGCCGAGTATACTGCCGCCGTAAAAAAAAGTGGCCGCTGCTCCGAAAAAAATCCCTAATGGTTCATTATCCGTTGTAAAAGAATAATATGTTACTGCCGAAAGCGCCGAAATCAAAATAAAAGCAATAATCCCTGTCGCCCGCTGACCCGAATACGCGTAACCCATACCCGGTATTATACCTGCAGCCAAAGCGCAATACGGACTTTTTAATGAATCATAAGTATTTTCAGTATAATCAATCAATTCAACATACCTGCCGTCACTCAGGCCGGAGTATTCATTATCAATATATGTTTGATTATTAATAATCCTCCTGGCTTCATCAATTTTATTCAGCATTAAAAAAGATAAAACAGTTCTCTTATATAAATATAAATTAATATGTTTATTTATTCCATAAATTCCCGGAGTATTCAGCAGGTTTGCGGCATTAAGGAAATCCGAATTCTCAAAAAGGCAGTCGGCTTTAAACAATATGTTGATCGCATTTATATCCTGCCCGGCGCTCTGCCTTTTGTTATTCAGAACCTCCGGGTATCTCTTTCCCATAAAAAGCAGGTAGAACTCCGTAACGAACACCCTGTCTTGTCCAAGATAAGCCGGATAATATGATTTAAGCCGCTGCAGTTCCATATAAGCTCTGTAATATTCGCCTTTCGATACCAGGTGTTTCATAAAACCGTGAACAGCCCCGGCATCGTATTCGTATACAGAAGAATTGTTGGTAAACGCGTAAGCGATATTACTGATTACAAAGGAAAAAATAATAATTAAAAGTATGAATTTTGATGGAAATCTCACACTGAATTATTTATTATTTTGAAGTTACTTTCTCCCATAAAAGAGCTATAGGAGAGGCAATATATATTGTAGAATAGGTTCCTACTATAAGGCCGAATATCAGTACTAACGCGAAGTCATTCAATGCTTCACCGCCGATTACATAGATCGCCATTACCGCAAACATAGTTGTCAATGAAGTCAGCAGTGTCCGTGAAAGGGATTGTGTTTCAGACTTATTGATTATCTCGACAAATGTCTGCTTGGATTTCACGTTAACATTCTCTCTTATCCTGTCAAAGATTACGATCGTATCATTTACGGAATAGCCGGCAAGCGTAAGAATAGCTGCTACCACAGGTATGCTGATCTCTATTCTCGTTATCCCACAGAAAAATGTTGCGAGGATAACGTCATGGAAAAGAGCGACTATAGCGCCGACAGAATATTTGAATTCAAAACGGAAAGCAAGATAAATCATGATTAGAATAAGGACTATGATGATACTGAATAAAGCGCTTTCCCTTAAATACTTGCCAATGGCAGGGCCAACTGTCTCAACGCTCACAATTTCAATATTGTTAAATCCCTTTTCCAGGATACCTTTTAAAATATCGTAACTCTTTTCAGACGACTGTTCCTTGCCAAAGAGTTTTGTCCCGATAATATACTCATTCTCCGATTGTTTCCCGATCTCCTGGACAGTCGCGCTGATCTTATTGTCGTTCATGACACTTCTGATCTTTCCTATATCAATTCCTTTCTCGAATTTAACAGTGGTTTTTACTCCGCCTATAAAGTCTATACCCCAGTTAAAACCATGGTCAAAAAGAGTCACTCCTGAAAAAATTATAAACAATGTTAATGACAGTAAAGCAGCTATTTTTTTATATTTAAGAAAATCAATTACTTTTTCCAAGTCTAACTCCTTATATACTTAGCTTTTTAAGTTTTTTATTCAGGGATATAACTTCAAAGATATATTTGGTAATAAACAACGCGACAAACATACTGGATATAATTCCAACGGCAAGGGTTACCGCAAAGCCCTTGATAGGCCCAGTACCATACTGGGTCAATACAAAAGCCATTATCAAAGTAGTAAGATTCGAATCAAAGATAGCCCAAAAGGCCCTGTCGAAACCGTTAAGGATACTTGATCTCACGGTTTTACCGCTTCTGATCTCTTCTTTAATTCTCTCGTATATTATAACGTTCGCGTCAACAGCCATACCGATTGTGAGAATAATACCCGCGAAACCCGGCAGAGTAAGGGTGAATCCAAGCCAGGACAGCATAGCAAACAGAAATATTGTATTCAGAAAAAGGCCGAAAACAGAAATCAGACCGGCAAGCTTATAATACAGTATCATAAACAGCATAACTCCTGAAAAACCGATAATAAAAGCTGTCAAACCTGACTCAATCGAATCCTGCCCCAGCGACGGGCCAACTGTCCTTTCCTGGGCAATGGTCAGATCCACAGGCAGGGCGCCTTCCTGAATTATCCTCGCAAGTGCAGTTACTTCATCAGTCGTGAAGTCTCCGGTTATCTGTGCGTCCCCTGTGGTAATCTGGTCGTTGATCCTGGGCGCACTCCTGATCTTATTATCAATAATAATAGCCAGTTTTTTACCCCGGTTTGCTTCAGCCGTAACCTTCGAGAATTTGGCTGCTCCTTCAGGAGTTGTTCTGAACTGAACGATCAGTGCTCCGTATTCATCATGCCCGATCCATGCTTTGCTTATATCGCTGCCGGCAATTGCCACCGCTTTCTGAAGCGCCATAATTTCAGATGGAAAAATCTTCTTGGTATTTTTATCCCTTCCATAGAGATATAATAATTCAAGATTTTTCGGGAGTTTAATATCAGCAGAAATCCTTTCCAGCAGATTATTCTGAGCCTCTACCGAATCAGGAAGAGCATTTTTCTTATAATTGGCTAAAAGCCATTCTTTAACCTTTTCCGTGTACGCATCATCAACGAGCCTGTACTGTACGCTGCCAGTAGTTCCAATGGCCTTTTTCACACTGTTGGGATCCTTAACACCCGGAAGCTGTATCTCGATGGCTTCATTTCCCCTCTGAAGAATCGAAGGCTCTGAAACACCGAATTTATCCACCCTGTTGCGCAGCATTTCAAGAGCCTGCTGCGTGACTTCATTCTTATATTTTTCCCTGAGTTCGCCATCATCATTCAGCTTATTATTATTTATATCTTTAACGGAAAAATCAATATCATCAATCTCTTTTTTGATATTCTCCTTCTCCGGATTATCTTTCTTTAACAACTCCGCTTCAAGAGTCTTTTTCCTTTCAGTAAGCCGTTCCCTTTCATCAATCTGCTGCTTCTTGATCTTATCGAAATCAGCCATCATGACCAGGTGCATACCTCCCTGCAGATCAAGCCCAAGGTTTACTTTCTTGGCAAGGAAAGCTTTCTCTGCCCACTGCTTCAGAATTTTCGCATCCTTTACCCCGCGGAAGATTCTCACCTCATTCATAACAGCATCAGTTATATTAATTCCTGATGCTTTAACCAATATCTTATTTCCCTTCTTAACTACCTCGTACTTATTTGATGAAAAGCGGTTCAAAATAGCATTTATTTGTCCTGATGTGATATCGTTTGTCAGGTATATCTCCATCGTCTTTGTTCCGACTGTCGGCCATATCAGAATGATAGCGAAAATAATAATAACTAAAATAAATATCCCTTTATAAACCATGCCTCTCGTCATCTTATCCTCTTCCCTGTTTATTAAGCACCCGGAAATCTTCTGAGAACCCTGTTATTCCGGCTTTTTGATCTGAATCTAAATAAAATAATAAGCCCCACAATTAATAATATCAGAAAAATCTTAATTACAATATCCGCTGTATCTTTGGACATTCCCAATACAGTTTTATCCTTTGCCCCCGGCCCGGAGATCCCGGCATTTTCTCCCCCAGCTTTGTCCCCGGGAAGCTGAATATCTTCTGTGTATTTTTCAGCCGGTTTAACTTTTTTAATAGTTATCCCGGGAATCCTTGAATATTTGAAGTCACCGTCTCTGATCTCAAGAAACCGGTTCATTCCTGCTCCTGATCCGGCAGGTTCGGATTTCTTCTCAGCAGAGACAGTGCTTTCAGTTACTTTACCCGGATTCTTTTCCCCGCTTTCTACTGAAATTTCTTTGTTTTTATCAGCAGCGGCAGTTTTTGTTTCCCCAACTCCAGTTGTATCATCAACACTCTTTGCGGTTGCGGGACTCTCGTCTCCGGTATTGCTTTTAACACCGCTTTTATCAGAAGAAGGCTTTTTCTTCTCTGTCTTAATATCAGGAATACCGGCATCGGGATTTACCTTGTCAGCCCCGGTAATCCCCTCTGCCTTAACTTCCGGTTTATTATCCTTTTTATTTTCTCTTGGTTTCTGCTCATCAGCCTCAGCATTTAAACCTGAAGTACTCGAATTCTTCGGGACATTTGAATCAATCGTTTCACCTGTCTGGGCAGCCAACTGTGAAACGGAAAGCCATACTAATACCAAAAGAAAAACCACAACCAGGGACAGCTTTACAAAATGCCTGAAATATTTTCTTATTGATCCGGAACGCAAACAAAGAGAGCAGCCCGTATAAATAATTTTATTTTTAAACATACTTATAATACTCGAGTTGAGTCTTTCCATTAATTTAGTTAAATATTTTTTGATTTTTGCAATACCCGGATATAATACATTTGCAGTCATCAGCCCGGCTTTTTCTATCAGGGACAGACCCCTGTTTACCGGGCATTAATAAAATGCTAAAATGTAAGCAGTTAATTCTTCAGATAAACAAATAAAGCTTAAGACACCTTGCCCTGAATAGCTGATTTAGCGAACTCGACCTTGGCTCCCTCAGCGATCTTTAAAACTACAATACCTTCTTCTTCTTTAATATTTGAAACAGTACCGTAGATACCGCTGCTAGTAATAACCTTATCTCCTTTCTGAAGGGAATTTATCATTTTTTTTCTATCTTTCTCTTTTTTTTGATTCGGCCGTATTAGCAAAAAATAAAATATTAAAATTATAACTACAGGTAATATAAACATCTCCATGCCGCCTGAAGAACGGGGGGCTGCAGCACTACCCTCTGCGTATGCGTTTGAAACTAATTCTAACAATTTAATTCCTCCAATGAATTTAATGTAAATTTTATATTTTTAAAAGAGACAATTATGTCAACCTTTTAATAAAAGAGTTGTTGCATTTCTCCTAAAATTTAAGGATTTTCCCCTGTCTTCGGCTGGAAAAAACCAATTTTGCAACAAGTCTTCCAGGAAACAAATTTTTAACTGGATGAAGTGCCAATTACTCATAAGAAATAATTACCGGTAAACCTATTTTAATATAACTGTCAAGTTCAATTATATCTTCGTTCAGCATCCTGATACATCCGCTTGAAGCAAGCCCCCCTATGGAAGCTGCGTCATTATTTCCGTGAATAGCTATTCCCGAACCGATAGATACAATTCTGTTATTCCTGTTCCTGGGAACCATTCCATTCTTCAACGCGTCATTATATCTCTTAATATCACTCTTATTCGGATAATCAATGCGAAAAAACCTCGGACCGTACGCATTATCCCCAAGATCTACATCCTTTTTACCGAACTTATAATGCCCCTCATCAGCCCTGAAATAAACGCTGTTCATTGCTTTTAGCTTTTTAAAAGAAGAAGAGCTTTTATCCGCATCCATGCTTAAAATCTCGGTAATTCTGTACAAACCCTCCGGAGTCCTGTTGTCTCCTGCATGAAGCTTTGCCTTTTTATCAGGATTCAAACCATAGCAGATCTTATAATGCGCCAGCACTTCCAGGTCTCTGTTATACAAAGAAAGCGTAAAATCCCTCTTATTTATATAAATAAGATAATTACCTTTATATTTTGAGAACACCTCTTTAATCATAGCCTCTGTCTTTTCACTGCCTTCCAGAACGCCGGATATAAAAAAAGAAAGAATAAAGATACAAAGAACTGAAAGAGATAATAATGTATTTTTTCTCATAAAAACATTTCCTTATAATATGTGTCTATTCATGAAAAAACTGTTCAAAGTTCAAAGTTTTCAGTTCCAAGGAAAAGAAAATTTCTGCAAATAATCCGGTTTTTTTAATTCCCTTGGAACATGGAACCTTAAACTTTGAACTTTCTTTACTTCCTGGAACCTTCAACCTTGAACTTTCTTCCGGTCCCTGAGCTTGTCGAAGGGTCCCCTCCGTTTCAGATACGTATACAGTAAAGTCCGGCCTGTCTGATAACCTATTTGATAATACCCCTGTCAGACGACTTAATGAAATTTATGATCTCGCCGATATCTTTATCGTCCTTAAAACCGGCCAGTTCTTCCAGTGCCTGCGAAACGTTTTTCCCGGATCTGCACAATACCCTGTATGCTTCTTTTATAGATTTGCGCCTTTCCGGTGAAAACTCTTTTCGTTTTAAACCCACTACATTTACACCTGCCACCCTGGGAGGATTTCCTTCTATTATCATAAAAGGCAGACAATCTTTATTAATCCTGGACTGCCCCCCTATCATGGCATATTTCCCGACTTTCACGAACTGATGAAACGCGCAAAGTCCGGATACAAACGTAAAATCATCAATCTCCACATAACCAGCCAGCATGGTGCCGTTTGCCATGGTAACCCAGTCTCCGACTCTCGTGTTATGCGCCAAATGGACTCCTCCCATGAGAAAACAATTGCTGCCGAGCCTGGTTACGGAATCCTCTTTCGTGCCCCTGTGTATCTGGACAAATTCCCGTAAAATATTATTATCACCTGTTTCAACAAACGATCTGCCTCCCTCATAGGATATATCCTGGGGAGGAGCGCCGATATATGCCGAATGGAATATCCTGTTGGATTTTCCTATTTTAACATTTCCCTCGATCTGCACACAGTGCCCGATCTCACAATTGTCACCTATTTCAATATTTCCTGACAAATAAGCATAAGGGCCTATCTTTACGTTATCGCCAAATACAACATTGCCTTCAATTATAGCCGTTTTGTGTATCAAGTCCGTACTCATAGTTATTTATTATGATCACCATTATCAATTTTGCCTTCAAGACGTTTAACCCTCTTTAAAAGCTCAGGCAGATATTTAAGAGCCGCATTTATCCTGTGATGCTCTTTGACAGGCCTTGCAGGCGTGCCGAAAAAAGCGCCGGGCTTTTTAATATCATTGGGAATACCGCTCTGCGGCATAATAATCGTATCGTCAGGAATGCTGATATGATCAGCAATACCAGCCTGGCCGAGTATCATAACGCGGTCGCCGATTACAACAGAACCCGAAATCCCTGCCTGTGCCGCGATAAAACATTTCTTCCCTAGTTTTACATTATGCGCAATATGGACTAAATTATCAAGCTTGGTATGATCCCCGATCTGCGTCTTGAATACAGTTGCCCTGTCAATTGTACAATTTGCGCCTATCTCCACCGAATTTCCTATCTCAACAATACCGGTCTGCGGTATCTTTATAGTATTTCCGCTCTTCTGGTAAAAACCGAAACCATCGGACCCAATCACAGCTCCAGAATGAATGATACAATCGGAACCTACTATACATCTTTCCCTTATTACAGCACCCGAATACAGAACAGTCCTGTCACCAATAACAGCATCCTTCTCAATCACACAATTAGGATAAATAACACAACCGGCCCCGATAACAGCGCCTTTCATTACTACCGCCCCTGCCATTACTGCAACATTCTCACCCAATCTTGCTTCCTTATCTATCCTGGCCTCTGCGTCAATCCCAGGCTTGTCAGCAGAAGGATTGAACACGCCCAGAAGAATAATAAAAGCAAGCTTCGGATCATCAACTTCGATAAAAGGAATTCCGCCGGAATAAAGGCCTTTGGCAACAATAAGAGCTGCAGGATTTTTAGCTGCTGCCTTTTCAAGATTTTTGCCTGTTTCCGCGTATAAAATCTGATTATCATAATCCGTCTCCAGGCTCCCGACCCTGTCTATTTCTATATCGTCTCCGTAAAAACGTACGTCTAAGATCTTCGCAATCTCCGATAATTTCATTATTCTCTTTACCTTTTGAACGATCTTTTCATATCAGAATTGTTACAAAACTATTTTCCCACGCTTCAGAATAAGAAAAATCCTGTTTAATTATTACTCATCATTGCTTTCTCAGAATCAATCCCGGCCGGCAGTGCAGTGTGGATTGCTTACTATTCAGTCAACAGCATAAGTATTAAAAGATACGGATATTAAACGAGCAAATGAACTATATATCTCACCTGGATTCAGGCGCGCTGAGTTCCTTTTGCTTTATTATTTCTTTCAATACTTCTTCGGTAATATCATCCTCTTCTTTAACATACAGCGCGCCTTCACCGATGTTAAATACAATATCAATATCCCATTTTTCCGCAATATTTTCAAGTGCCGTATCGATCCGGTTTAATATTTTACTCTTAAAGTAATCTTCATCTTTTTTTATATCAGCCACTTCTTCGTTATACTTTTTCAGACTATTAACGAGTTCATCCCTCCTGGAATCAGTCTCCGGATCATCCAGATCATCATTTACACTTTTAATTTTCCGTATAATATCTTCCTTGCGTATTTTAAGATTCCCTGCCTCAGAATCATTATTCACAATATAGTCAAATATCACTTCGAGGCTGACATAACGGAAATTGCAGGGGATATTACCTGCTTCTGTACCTGAAATCTTGCTGTCATCCCGCATTGAAGCACATGAAAGAAGGAACAGCAATAAAATTAAGATTTTCCAGAATCTCATGAAGTTTTCTTAATACCTGTAATCTCCAATAGAAAACTGAAAATTAAAATCATTGCTTATTTGATGGAAAAAGCCCCTGTCCTTTCCAACCCATTCAAGCTTTCTTCCAAACCAGAATCTCAGCGGCATCATTGGGATCTGTATCTTGAAGC
>CAZVYR010000120.1:0-10632 GCA_964631555.1 uncultured Leptospirales bacterium | reverse complement strand
GACAGGACAGGAAATATTCTTTTAATTTTCATTTAATCCTTTTTGGCTTTCTTAGCTTTTTTCTCATTGCGTTTTTCTTTCAACGTTTTTTCTGATTTTTTCTTAACCGATTTTTGACTATCTTTTCCTTTTGCCATAAGTATCCTCTTTTCTATTGATTAAAAATAATTATTGATTGTACTTTCATCAAACTTCAACTGCAAGTAATTTTGCAGAATTGTAAAGATAATCTGACAGTACCCTATATATAACCCGGAAAATAAACCCTGCACAGAGCTTAAGCTGCAGATAAAACAGCAAGCCGTAAACGCAGGTCACATATACTAACATAAATCCTGTGTAATAACCGCCTGTCAACAGAAATACCGCATTCCCCGCACTGGAATACTCTTCGGACTGACCCAGTCTTCGGATTATTCCAGTCCGATTTTTGACCGCCCTATCCTCTAAAAACCAGTTCAACTATTCATACCAAACCTACGATAATCAAGTATACTGTTATGTTTGTATAAAAAGAACAACAGGAGGATGTATGAAAAAATGTATACAGCTCCTGATCTTCTTTTCGATCACAGCAATTATTCTATGCTCGACAAGACAAAACAATGTTACTGATACAGATGAACAACACGCTCCAAATATAATCATGCAGGGTAGAGCCAGATGGCTTCAGGGAATAATCATAGACCTGCCCGATAAAAGATATCGCGGGATTGCAAAACGCGCCAATGATCTTGCAGCACAGACACAGAAAGTCGCAGGTAACCTTAGCGGGGAGAAAAAAGAAATAACCCTTAAAATATCGGCTTTTGCTCTGGCAACTGCAGAAGCAGCAAAACTAAAAGACAATGTTATGATAAAAAAAACTTCATGGGAATCCAGGCTGCCTGTGACACATGCCATTCAAAATACAGAAAATATAATCATACTTTAGCAGCATTTATATAATAAAATACCTGAATTAATAATTTCTCCAAAAACACTACAACCCAAACTTTCTTTTATACCTGTTAAACTGCCTTTGAAGAACATCCCTGGTGCAGGCTGCTCCGTGACCCGGAAAAAAAAGCGAACATCCTGTATTCAGCAGTCGTTCCCAGCTTTTGATCAACTGTCGTTCATCATTCGCGAACGGAGGGAATGCCAATCCTTTGAACACAGTGTAAAGGGTATCGCCTGCAACAGCTATTTCATTATCTACGATAACGCACACCGACCCGATCGTATGACCGGGTGTATGGATAACACGTGCATTAAAACCCATATCCTTCAGATCGTATTCATCTTCAAGTATGATGTCATACTCAGCAGGCTTATATCTGAAAAAGCGCTTCAGCACCCAGCCGCTCAATCCTTCAGATATAAACCTGTTAAAGAACATTGTTCCGTGAATCGAAGGATTCTCTCCTTTTGTTAAATAATCTTTTTCTGCTTTATGAATAATAATCTTTGTATTAAACTCTTTCTTTATATATGCAGCGTTTTCGGCATGGTCAAAATGGCTGTGTGTCAGTATTAAAGCGCTTAACGAACTGCTGTTTACATTCAGTTGTGCAAGCCCTTTACAAAGTCTGCTCCGCGCATTTTCTATGCCTGTATCTATGAGGATATGTCTGCTGTTGTACGAAAGCAGATAGCAGTTGCATCTGCCGGATAAAACATGATAAATTTTCTGTCCGTTCTTTGTAGTCCAGGTCTTCATAGGTTCCTGATATGATTGTAATTGATATTTGTTTCTTGTTCCGGAATATCTTCATAACTTTCGGGGCTTGTCAATATGAAAAAAAACAGACTGTCAGCAAAATGCTGCAGCCTGTTTTTTATGGACAACCGGGGATAAATTATTTTTATGAGTCAGGTTGAAAACTTTGTTAGGCGAATTCATCTTTTTTGGCAAGGAACATTCCTTCTTTTTTGGTTCCCATAATCTTCGACAGAAACTGTTCCAGCCAATGCGGACGACGCCTCAATTCAACTGGTGCCGACGCAAGTCGATGAGTTTTCTTATGTTCTCAGTTGCTCGCCCCGGTGCCAGACACCTTTGATCGAAAGACTGTCAGAAATGTTTTCCGTAGGGTTGCCTTCGACTAGCACCAAATCAGCCAAAGAACCCGGAGCAATCCTCCCCCTGTCAGCTAATCCGAATCGATCAGCAGGTACAGATGTTGCGCTACGCAACGCATCAACAGGAGTAAGACCGGCAGCAACGAATAGTTGCAGCTCATGGTGCAGACTTGCTCCATGCGCGAGTCCGCCCAGGATGGGCAGCGGTTCAGACACATCTGAGCCGGCCAATAGGTCAACACCAGCTTCGTGAAGTGCCCTGATTGTTGCAAATGCATCTTGCATATTTCCCCTGGGATAAACGTTCATACTTCGGGAAAGAGACTCTATCCATTGCGGGCTCAGCTTCGACGTCACTCTTTGGTCTTTTGCAAGATCGACGGCACTATTCCCAAAAGCGCTGGAAAGCGTGACGAGTGTCGGAATTACGAAGATTCCCGATGACTTGATTTTCGCAACTAGCTGTTGAGTTGCTGGCCGGTCAAAGAACAAATGGCCCAGACAATCGACCCCGGCCTCAATTGCCTTTTCAGTAGCGTCAGCGGTTGTCACGTGGACGATTGTAAGCTTTCCGTGTCGTTGCGCCTCACTAACTGCCGCCCAAAGAGTTTCGTCGTTGAGTATAGGAAGTCCGGGGAAACCAATGCAATCACCATTCTCGAGAAAAATCTTGATGTAGTCAGCACCCTCTGCTACTTGCTTTGCAACAAATCTTTCTGCTTCTTCAGGATTATTGACAAATGGGTACTTAAAAAACAGTCGAATGAGCAAGTTCTTACTTGAACTCATGTATTCCGACGGGTGACCTCCGTTCGGAGTAACTCCCATTCCAGGGGAACGTAAATCGGCAATGTCGTTCCGTCCTGCAATTTTTTCCCGTTGTTTTCTGGACCATCTTCCATTCATCTCAAGTTCAGTCGTGACGCCAAACTTAAGAGCGTCCCTAAGTCCAGCCATGTCGGTATGCACATGGGAATCGATGAGTCCCGGCAATAATGTCTTTCCGCGTCCTTCAATGACAATGGCATCATTCGGGACAGGATTGTTTCCTGCGGTAGAGATAAATTTATCCTGAATGACCATCGTCAATTCCTCGAAAACCTGGTGCCCATCAAAGACTCTGACGTCTTTAAATGCTATGGGGTGCTCCGCAACAGGTTTACGATTCATAATCAACCTCCTTTGGTACGGTTCTCAGATCACCAGAGCAATTGTTGATCAACTATAGATCAAGACGTTTCGATTGTGTAAATATTGCATTTGCCCGAAGGGTCCGCAAAATACACGGTTGAGCTGCATGGCGGGTATGGGCACAGACATCCTGTCGGAAAGATTATATGAAATTGACCCTCTTGTCTGTCCGAAATGCGGTTATGAAATGAAAATTCTTTCTGTTATAATGGACACGTGCGAGATAAAGAAAATACTAAAACACCTGATAAAAACAAATAAAGCTCCGGGAGTCCACCCAAGCCGGAGAACCCGGCCGCCACAGATCATAAAGCGCGATATGCTCTCACCTCTTTGCCCTTTCATACTGCACAGGCCATTTCACATCAACGCCGAGCTCCCTTGCAGCATGTAACGGCCAGTACGGGTCACGCAGCATTTCCCTTGCGAGGGATACGGCATCCGCTTCATTGCAGACGAGTATCTGCTCCGCCTGCTGCGGCGCTATGATAAGTCCTACCGCCCCTGTTGCAATACCAGCCTGTTTGCGGATGACAGCGGAAAACAGCACCTGATATCCCATACCTGCAGGGATCTTTGCGTATGGAACAAGTCCCCCGCTTGAGCAATCGATCAGGTCTATACCAATTTTTCCAAGCTCCTTTGCCAGTTGAATGGATTGTTCCAAATCCCATCCGTCATCCGCCCAGTCGGATGCGGATATGCGCACAAAAACCGGCAATGACTCCGGCCATACATTCCTTACTGCCTTTGCGACCTTAAGCGGCAGATTCATGCGTCCGCTTATATCCCCCCCGTACTGATCCTTCCTATTATTGGAAAGAGGCGATAGAAATTCGTGCAGCAGATAGCCGTGTGCCATATGTATCTCAACAACCTTAAAACCAGATTTTAACGCCCTTTCGGCGGCGGATATAAAATTGTCGGCTATCTTTTCAATTTCATTGGTTGACATTTCATGGGGGACCGCATAGCCCTTGTCAAACGGGACCGGGCTCGGTGCAATAATCTCCCAGCCACCGTCCTCGATCTTAACAGGCATTCCGCCATTCCATGGCGCACTGGTGGAAGCTTTGCGGCCCGCATGCGCGATCTGTATTCCAGGCACTGCGCCGTTGGATTCGATAAATGCAGCTATTCTCTTAAATGCATCCGCCTGTTCTTCATTCCATATACCGAGATCACCGGCAGTTATTCTCCCTTCCGGCGAAACGGCAGTGGCCTCTGCCATTACGAGCCCTGCCCCGCCTGCGGACCTTGATCCCAGGTGAACGAAGTGCCAGTCGTTCGGCACCCCGTTTAATGCCGAATACTGGCACATCGGAGATACGAATATCCTGTTCCTGATTTCCAGGCTGCGCATTTTCAACGGAGTAAAAAGTTTAGTCAAAATTATTTCCCCCTTTTCCTTTATTACAAGTTGTAATACCCCGCCGCAAGCGGCGGGGCATCAAAACCAAAATTAGTAAAAGTCCGCGGCAACTGCAGGCTTCCTGCAAAAGCTGCGGAGAATTAAACCTATTAAGCAACAGCCTGTTCCTGTAAACTACAACTGGTGTATTTCCCCGGTTGCCTTGTTCTTCCAGTAGCCCCGGTGCTGAAGCGGCCAGTTAAATGTTATTGCACCGGGACGGGGACAATCATTGACACAACAGCCGCAGTACCAGCATTCTTCAGGATGCAGCGTAATCGGGGGTTTTCCTTTCCGGGGATGAGGTATGTATACATCTACCTGGCATACTTCCACACAGTTATTGCACCCGTTACAGATCTCCGGGTTGAAGAATACGGGATTATTGGGTGTGGCTATATTCGGAACAGCGATTATTTTTTCATCGGACATCTTTCCCTCCAAAAACCAGTTTTTTTGAAATTACATTGAACATTAAAAAATATCACTTCCCTTTATAAACGCCTGTGTAGTCCCTATTGTGAGCTTCATACTGCTTTTTCATATCGCCCCAAAACGTCTTCGGAATAGAACCGGTCATGACCTCCCCGTTTTCCTGTTTGATCGTCAGAAACTTGTCCCATTCCGGAGGATCAGGCTCAGGATAATCTATTCTCTGGAAATTCAGGGGAAAACTGCTGGCTTTACGCGCAAGGGAAGCATGTATGATGATCTGCGCATAGTGCAGCAGGCTGACGTCTTCAAGACTGCGCATCAATTTGTGCGGGTCAAGGGCGAACAACTGCGGCACAAATTCTTCTTCTATTCTTTTCAGGGCATCCAGGCCCATCTGAAGAAGTGACCCGGTCTTATATTCGCTGACATAATACTGCATCGCTCTCGCAATGCCGGCGTGCAGCTCTTTCCACTCAATGCCGCTGCTGCGCTTAACAGGGGCATAAACCCTGGCTTTCTCCCCGGCTACCTGGTCGCGGGATATTTTGGGCCTGTCTGCCTCCAGGGCATAAACTGCTGCTTTCCGGCCTGCATACCTGCCCGTGGCAGCGGCATAGCTGTGGTCCTCAGGAGCGAACATCTGTGTGCCTGCAGCATACAGCCCGTCCAGCGACGTCTTTAAATCCCAGTCAACCAGCAGGCCGCCGCCGTATCCGGCCTCCCGCCACTGGGGAGGACTGTTCCCTTCGATGAATTTATAGCTCTGGAGCAAGTCCCGGGCCGGGTCGTAACCGCCCTTATTATAAGTATCAATAATGATTTTTGTCGTGGATTCTTCACCCAGCATCAGTTTCCAGGTAGCATTTCTCTCTACTTCCGGCATGGCCGGAAAATCGCCGTAGAACGGCAGCGCGTATTTGCCCTTAAGTATCTCCTCCCGCAGAGCCGCCTCGTCTTCCGGCCTTGGGACCATGAATCCGGAATCGGCCCAGCCCTGGATAGGATACGGTACAGGCTTGCCGTTGGCATCGACTATAGGAACGTTCTCATAACTGGCATCTCCGGCCCCGCTGTACCACGCGTGCTTGTGCCCTGTAGCAATGCGTATGATTCCTGTGCTTTCCATCCTGGTCAGTTCAGCGCCTGCCTTCCAGGCCATAACTGTACCGTCGCCGCTGATTGTCCGCGACATCATGCTGGAATATCCGCCCAGCTCCGTGCTCAGCATCCATATAGAACCGGCACCGGCAGTAGATAGTACTGTAGCTTTGGATTTAAAAATCATGAATTCCCCGGTCCGGTTGTTGAAGCCGGCAGCGCCCACGACCCTTGCCCCCTGTATTCCGTTTTCGGTCAGCAGGCTGGTCGCCATTACACGGTCAAATATCTTTACACCCAGGCGCTTGCATTCCTTTTTAAGCGCGGGTTTAAAGGTTGAGCCCCAGACGCGTATTACAACATTGTTTCGTACCTGCGGCGGATCCTGGTCTGTTTTACCGTCGGAAACATAGCTGTGTATTCTGGCATAACGCGGGGAGATCATCAGCTTTGTCTTATCATCCCGGCCCTCTGCGCCTGCATATTCATCTTCCGTGTCCCTGATCTTGCCTCCTATCTGTTCCATTTCCAGGAGCGTATCATAGTCCTCCCTGCACTGGATCTGGATGCCTATGCCGTTGCAAAAAGGACGGTCTGCCATATGCTGTGCCCATTCATCCGGGTCCACATTGGAAAGAGGGTTAGCCGGAGCATTGCACCAGTGGTCGCATCCCGGGCCTCCTGCGCCGCTCCTGATAGTGTTGCCCTTTTCAACCAGTGCAACCTTCAATCCATGTCTTGCGGCGCTGATAGCAGCCCAGCAGCCTGCGATACCGCCTCCGATCACCAGGACATCGGTATCAATTTCCTGCTCCTGATCATAGCGGACAGGATACGGCCAATCCGGAGCGCTGCCATTTTCCTTTAAATAATCATGCCATGTAGTCACTTTTTCAACCTCCTTATTAGTAAAGACAGGTATTTGTTATAGCTAAACATGTATGCCAAAATTATGATTATGATTATGTGTCGATGCAACTATCCATTTTCATAATTTTTCCGGAACTGAATAGATAGAGATGTCACTAATAAAATTATGAAAAGTCAATTGAATTTTATACGCTTTTTTCAAAAAACGCCGAAACCGCTGCTGGTGAAACAGGCAGCGTAGTATGACACTTCGCAATCTTGACAGCTTCGCAATCTTGACAGCTTCGCAATCTTGATATTGTCTGAACCTTGATTTATAGGATTACCTTGATTATTGAAAATCACATTCATCTATATCGTAAAATTCACTAAGGACAAAATTCCACAGATAACCTAATCATGTAAATCCTCTAATCCTATAAATCAAGGTTCAGACAATATCTCAAACAACATCCATCTCTATCTCCCAAATATCTCCCGACATCATTCTCCAGATAATCCTATTCTGTCCATCCTTTCAATCTAAAAAAGCTCTGCTTCTATGAATCAGGTTTCAGACATTCCATTCTTTCACATTATTAAATTTTTTCATGGCAAACCTCCGTTAAATAATTTATTATAGTATTTATTCCAATTTGTACTAATATTTTTAATATTAACCCTCTCACCCTTTTATACGCAGAGACCTTACAGAAATAAAAGCAAAAAAATTTTCTAATACGTTTTTTTAAAAAAAAATTTAAAAAAATTCAATAGAATATAAATTTGTATAATAATTTACAAAGCAATTCTAACCGCTTCAAATCCGCTTCAAATTCTAACTCTGTTTTTTTTCATATCACTTTTTTCGGAAAAAAATTTCTAATTTTTTCGGAAAAAAATTTTTTTATTTTTCCAAAAAATTAGAAAACACCACTGGTTCAGTGTAAGCCTCCTGCGTATAAGAGGGTGAGAGGGAATAAAAAGTTTTTAGGAGCAGAGAACAGATACCTTCGCCCGCGCTTGCGTGGGAGAGGTTGCCGTTCCATGAACGGCGTTAGCCCAGCACAGCACAGGCCGGGTGAGGGCGATACGTGTACATGATAGTCACAGACAGCGTATATGCAAACGCGACAGTAATGTCGTCTGCCGTATCGATGCTGGCAACAGCGGGGGTGTAGTTCAAAGTTGATCGCTATTGCAAACACCGTAGGGTACAAGCCGGCCTGGCACAGGACGATGCCTGCTACCCTACGGTATCAGGGGTACATAACGGTCTGTCTCAGACCGATGCCTGTTCATTACAGTCTATACCGTCACTACCGTCTCTTCCCCTTTACAGGTTTTTCAGCTTCCTGTTTTTTGGTTTCTGCTTCTGCCTTAACTTCGGGTTCGGTTGCTATTTCCGTTGAACTGCTCTGAAAGTGATATGTAACTGCAAAGGCCATTGCCATAGAGTTTGGCTGGGATGTGGTTCCTTTGCCAGACATAAAGTACGGGCCTGTAGTAAAAAGCTCTACATTTGCGAGCCAGTCAATAGTAAAGTTTCTTATATTATATGATAGGCCGACAGATAGATCGGTTTCGGATGAGCTTACATCGCTTTGTGAAGTTGGCTGTTTGCTGGAACCCTGGTCAACCGTATTAGTACCTTCATTCGTGACCGGCCTGTATATAGTTTGAACCAGCCCGAACCTGGCCAGCCAGTTCTCGGCGAGCTTTGCCTCCATTCCCACGATCAACGGCAGAGTAATCGTAGTATATTTACTTGAATATTTATCCACATTATTAGCGGGAGTGATCGCGTCATCGCCTGAATAATCGCTCGTGAATGATTCGTACTTTACATTGAACCCAAGAAATGCCTTTATATTATTAGGAAGGATAAATTCATCCGATACACCTGCTTCAATCACCTGGCCTGTCCTGTCGAAGGTATCTTTCGCGTTAACGCTATTTGTTATCATAAGACTTCCTTCAGTAGACCGGTTCAGCATTAAATACTTAATGTTAAAATGCATCAGATGCTCAGCCGTCATTTTATAATTGACCCGGGCTGATCCGCCGTAATCCATAGCGCCCGAGCTTTTATACGACATATTTGTTTCTATACCGGGTTCGGATTTGGTATAATTATTCTCCAGGCTGTACATGACCATGCTGCCTGCGGCATCTATACTTACAAAATCACTCAGTTTAAACGAAGCTCCTGCAACAACTGAATACTCTGAATTTATAAGATTATATTCCTCATTCGCTTTTAAGCCGGAATCCGAATCCGTATTGGTGTTCCAGGATGTTGCATATCCTAAATTCAGGCCGAATAAAAACGATCCGAAATCATACGCGAATATTGCGTTAAAATTTCTCTGGTTTAATTGCTCGCGAAGATCAGGCGATGTAGTCCCTGCGCTCGCTCCTGCTGTTATAGGAGCGCTCGCATCAGCAGGATCAGAGAGATCAATGATTGTTCCGTCCAGCATCTCGCTCTGGTAAGGAGCAAGGATCTGTCCCTGCGATGTGACGGCTACTGCTCTTGACTTGGCTTCGTAAGTGTCGATATGGAAAAGGCTGCCTGTATCGTCGGAATTCCAGACCCTATTGTCAACCGGGAACCCGAATAAAAGAGCGAATGTAAATTTACCTACGGGGTTGTAAATGATCCCTCCCATATTTTCCCCGTCTCTGAGACCTGTGCGCTCTGCAAAAGCTATGTCCTTGTATTCCCCGAGCACTGACGGATTTTCATAGATATATGTCTGCAATCCGTCTATAAACCACGGGTACTCAAACAGCCCCATACCCATATCCCGCGTGGAACTGGCCGATGCTGTTATTGCTGAAGAGAATAAAATGATTATAATAATGATGCATTTCTTTTTTCTCAATCTGATCATTTTAGATTACCCCTTATGTGCCGAATGTATGATGGTTGTCCATCACCCGGAAAAAATTGTTATCAAAAACAATATCCAGCATATAAATATGCTGCAACAGATGACGAAGTATGCACCTGGAAATAATAATTATATATAAAGTCTGTACCCATAACAAAGCGTTTCCTGAACACCCGGAAAAATCCCGCGCCTGCTCCAAGTGTCAGGCTGAGTGATGTATCGGAATTATCCCGTATTTTCGACAACAGAACCGAGAGGCCGGGTCCGCCTTTTATTTGCACGGAAACAATATCAAAGAGTGGAAATGTGGCATTGGCATGCGGAAGTAGTGTAATATATGTCATGTTCCCGTCATACTCAATGTCAGGAAGCCTGGTGTATGAAAGGTCCGCTCCAAGACCGAAAAGCGTACCCTGTATATTGTCTATCCGCAGCATCAGCCTGCCGGTCCAGTAAGGGTCCAGTACGCTGCCTGCTTCTCCGAGCGATTTAAAATACCCGCCGCCAAGGACAAGCTGGACCTGGTTTGGAGGCAGATCTATAAACACCATCTCCTCGGATGTGTCAGTTCCGGTATTTGTGCCTGTTTCGGCAATTTTAGCCGACAGTTGCTTTTTCCCCTTCTTCTCAGCGGAATCAGCGTCAGAGAACCCTAATATCATATAAATAACCGCGAAAAAAACAGCC
>CAZVYR010000119.1:4408-10654 GCA_964631555.1 uncultured Leptospirales bacterium | reverse complement strand
TCGCACAAGGGATGCTCGGGAGCAAGTACAACATAGGTAGCGCCGAATATTGTGTCCGGCCTGGTCGTGAATACAGGGATGTCGTCGCCTGTGACTGCCACTTTAAAATGAATGGTAACACCTGTGCTTCTGCCAATCCAGTTCTTTTGCATAAGGATCACTCTTTCAGGCCAGTCTATTTTATCATGGCCGTCAAGCAGCTCCTGGGAGTATGCGGTTGTCTTGTAAAACCATTGTGCAAGATCTTTCTGAATTACAGGGTTCTCGCATCTCCAGCATTTGCCGTCATGTACCTGCTCATTCGCGAGAACTGTCTGGCAACTGTTGCACCAGTTCACTGCTGAGTTTTTTCTGTATGCCAGTCCTTTTTCAAAGAATTTGATAAACAGCCACTGGTTCCATTTATAGTATTCTTCATCGCACGTTGCGAGTTCCCTGTCCCAGTTATAGGAAATACCCAGCTTTTTGAACTGCCCCCGCGCATGATCTATATTTGAATAAGTCCATTCAGCAGGATGTATTTTGTTCTGTATGGCCGCGTTCTCGGCTGGCAGCCCGAAAGCGTCATAGCCCATGGGATGTATGACCTCGTACCCGTGCATCCTCATGTAATTTGCGATAATATCGCCTATGCAATAGACCCGTACGTGGCCCATGTGCAGGTAGCCTGAAGGATACGGGAACATCTCAAGTACGTAATATTTTTTTTTCTCCGAATCTCTGTTGGAAGCGAAAACATGCTCTTTCTCCCACCTGGCCTGCCACTTTTTCTCTATATCCTTAAAATTATATTCTCTTTCCTGCATGTCTTTGCTCCTGAAATTCTGAAAATTAATGTTATGATATAAATAGTTGATCCTGCTTTCCTGACTTGTTATTTAAATGCCTCGAATATTTCCTTATTTGAAGAGGAATTGATTATTTTTTTTCTTACTTCTTCATCTTTAAGAACTCCCATTATATGAGAGAGGAGTTTCAGATAATCTTTATGCTGTCTTTCGCCGGCTGCTACCAGTACTATTAAATGGACCGGGTTCCCGTCTATTGAATCGAAGTCTATGCCTTTCTGGGAAATCCCGATAGCGAAGGATAATTTATTCACTGGTTTGATCTTTGCGTGAGGGATAGCCATGCCGAGTCCTATACCTGTGCTCATTATCTCTTCTCTTTCCTTCAGGGCATTGATAAGGATGTCTATGTCGCTGCATACATCAGTATCTTTAAACACAAGGGCCAGTTCCTCAATCGCCTTATATTTATTTTTTGATTTTATTTTCCTGATATATTTTTCCTTTGTGAAATCAACAAGATCCTTCATCCTCTGTTCCTCCATTTCTGTATATATTTCCGTAATTATCTAATTATTAATAAATAATCCCCGCATCCTTTCAATTTATTTTTTCAATTAATAAAAAAATCCGAAGCTTAAGTCTGTATTATACTTTAAGAGCAATTAATTGACAAAATATGACAATAGTATATGCAGTTTCAAGTAATTATTTTTTATGGCATTATTTAGGCGGTCATTTCAAAAGTCCGGACGGTTTTTGTTACCCAGGCCGGGGTTTTAAAGGCCCGGGATACGAGTTTATTCCGGATGCTTTTATATACGACTCTGAAACGGAGGGGATTCGCTCTGGGAGTGTCCAACTTCGCTCAGGAACCGGAAGTAAGTGTAAAGTTAAAAGGTTCAGGTTCCAGGGCTGAGAAGAGAGTTTTGACTTCGGTTCGTCTGTTGGAGTATTACTAACTGTCTGTATTACTCTTTTTATATAGTTGGATATATAGAGATTATAGCCGCTCATGTTGAGATAGCGGGCTTTTCTGTTGAAGGCGTGTCTGTCGTCAAGGGACATGGACTGCCATGTGCGCACCGCATCGCCGAAGCTTCGGCGCACTTTTCTCTGCGCTTCGGTATCAGGATTGCGCGGTATGACATGAGCACGGACACACTGGGTCATCGTACTGCTGGCGGTACGACGCCTGCAATAAAACACAAGATTGCCTATGCGCCCATGTATTGACTTTATTAATATGCCTTGTGCTGCTGTTGCCATGTGTTATTTCCTTTTTGGTATTACCCTTCGACAAGCTCAGGGAACGTTTGACGGCGGATAAAAACTTTTTCCCCTCTACTTATATATACGATTTCACCTTACACTTTTGGGGGATTTTTAGCTGTTTTTCAGGATGTTTTTGATTTTTTTTGGGGATTTTGTAAAAAAAATTTACTTTTTAAAACCTGGCAGCGACCGGCAGAATGAATTATTCTGCCGGACTTATTCGTAAATTTATTTATTAAAGTTACACTATTTTAATAATCCAATGATAGATTTGCTAACAAAAAATCCGCTAAAATAATTTTATATAATTCATCGTAATTTCCCGCGAAATACCCTGTATACGAATATGGAATAGCCTATAACAATGGGCATCCCTATAACCGCAATGATGAGCATAAGCTGAAGCGTTAATTGTCCGGAAGAAGCTGTATAGATCGAAAGGCTGTTCTGGTCATTTATCCCGTTAATTAAATCAGGGTACAGGACAGCTCCGGCACAAGCCCATAAACAGATAAATACAATAGATGAAAGAATCAAGGCCCTGATATCCTTCTGCGTTTTTATTGTTCTTCTTAATAAAAATAAATCGAGTATTATGAGAATAACTGCGATCCAGACTATGATACTTGTCACACTCTCCGGGATAAACAAAAAAACCGAAATAACTGATATTATAAAAATTATTAAAATCGGCAGCCAAATTCTCATAGCTGCTGCCCTTGCCTTTTCCCGCATCCTGCCTTCTGTTTTTAATGACAGGTAAACAGCCCCGTGCAGTATCATTAAACAGATTACCAGGATCCCTGTAATTACAGGCAGCGGCCTGATTACCGTAAGCAGGCTTCCCGTAAATTGATATTGTTCGTTCAGAGGTACTCCCAGGATTATATTTCCTGTTATAATACCAAGAAATAAAGGGGGCAGGAAGCTGCCGATAGTAAAAGCCCATGACCAGATATTCCTTCTTTTTATGTCATAGTACCAGAATTCCATTGATACTGCCCGGAATATAAGGGAAAATAAAGTTAACATAAATATCAAATAGAAGCCGCTGAATACGGACGCATAGGCCAGCGGAAAAGCGGCAAACAATGCCCCCGCGCCTGCTACTAACCAGACTTCGTTGCCGTCCCATACGGGCCAGATTGAATCTATCACTGCCTCTTTATCCCTGTCTTCTTTCGCGAGAAAGGGCATCAGCATACCTGCGCCGAAATCAAATCCGTCCAGTATTGAATATCCGGTAAACAAAATTCCTATTATAATAAACCATAAATTTCTTAGTATATCAATTGTCTCCATAATATCCTCCATAGTATTTTCTATAGAATTTTCTATAGAAACTTCTATTAAATAAACCTTCTAATTTGCCCGGTTAATTTCAGGACCTTTTTTAATTATTTTAATAAGAATAGTTATGAAAAGTAAAAATAACATTATATAGATCAAAGAAAATAATATCAGCGTAAACAGAACCTGGCCGGAAGGAACGACCGACGAGACTGCATCAACGGTTCGCAGAACATTATAAACGACCCAAGGCTGTCTTCCCATTTCTGCAGCGATCCAGCCGAGTTGTATGGCAATATGAGGCAAAGGAATCGCGAAAACAAGAATCCACAGAAATATTTTTTTATCATACAGCCTGCCTGTAAAATGCAGGAATCCGTAAACCAGGCCCAATGCGATAAACAGCATCCCAAGGCCGACCATGATATGATAAGATAGATATGTCGGTACAATAAAAGGCCAGTCGTTTTCCGGGAATTCTTCCAGGCCCTTTACCTCCGCGTCAGGATCAAAGTATATAAGCAGGCTCAAGAGTTTCGGGATACGTATCTCAAAGCGCGTTTTTTGAATTTCCGTATCAGGAATTCCAATGATCGACATTGGGGCTCCTTTTTGAGTTTTCCAAAGTGCTTCGAAAGAAGCCATCTTCGCGGGCTGGGTCTTCGCAACCTGGATAGAATGAATATGGCCGGAAACGAGCATGATGATTGATGCTATAGCGAAAATCAAGATAGAAGTTTTCATAAGAGATTTTATTATTTCTTCGTGCCTTTTCCTGACTAAATAAAAAGCGCTGATACCGGCCGTAAAAAGCGAACCCGCGATCCATGAAGACAACACGACATGAAGAAAACGGATTAAAGTGGAATGATTAAATAAGGCTCCGATAAAGCTTGTGAGGACGGCCCTTCCTTCGATCATATCAAAACCGGCAGGGGTCTGCATCCAGGAATTTGCCGCTAATATCCAGAAAGCTGAAAGATGCGCGGCAAAGGTTACCAGATAAGTTGAAACAAGAAATGTTTTTTTTGAGGTTTTATTTCTCCCGAAGAGCAGTATTCCAAGAAAGACGGATTCAAGGAAAAACGCGAAAATCGCTTCTGCTGCCAGCGGCGCACCGAATATATCACCTACAATACGGGAATATGCTGCCCAGTTTGTTCCGAATGAGAACTCCAGCACAATGCCTGTAGCCACTCCCAGAGTGAATACAAGCCCTAATATTTTAATTAATAAAGATGACACACCTTTATACTTTTCATTGCTTGATTTATAATTAAGCGTCTCAAAAATAGAAATGATAAAGGTTAAGCCCAGTGTCAGGGAAGGAAAAATAAAATGAAAACCTACTGATAATCCGAATTGTATCCTCGAAAGAAATACTGTATCCATTATGTCCCTCCGGATATTGTTAGTCAAAATAGTTATATACTACAGGTTGCTTAGCTTGAAATTAATACTATTTAATATTCAATTTGACTATTTTATCTTTAAAGATTAAATTAATGCTGGATATTGATATTAAGATTCTTTGTATATTTAGTCAATTAAAATACGGGAGTGCTGCTTTAATCCGTTTTTTAAAATAAAATTGACATTGATGCCCGGGGACTTTATTTATGTTATTTAAAATAACTCTTAATTTTATATGAATTACTTCTCCCTATTATAGCTATTTTCAAATATCCTGGTGGTTATCTATATAAACTTTTTAAATAGATCATAATCCCGGCCGGGCCAGTATTTATAAAATTATGAAATCGATTAAAGAACCGCTTGTTAAAACCATAAAGGAAAAGTGCAGGGTTTGTTATTCGTGTGTACGCGAATGCCCGGCCAAAGCTATACGTATTATAGGCGGGCAGGCTGATGTCTTGAGCGAAAGATGTATCGGATGCGGCAACTGCGTGCGCGTCTGTTCCCAGCAGGCAAAGGAAGTAAAGAATTCGGTCAACCCGGTCAGGGCGCTCCTGTCGTCAGGTAAAAAAATCGCTGCGTGTATTGCTCCAAGTTTTCCTGCAGAATTCAGCGATATACATTATGAAAAAGTAGTGTCAATGATCCGGTCACTTGGCTTTAGCTATGTAATTGAAGTCGCATTCGGAGCAGACCTGGTGGCCAGGGAATACAGAAAAATGCTCGAAGAGACAACCGGGAAATATATCGCCACAACCTGCCCTGCAATTGTCACCTATGTGGAAAAATATCATCCCAGCCTGGTTAAAAACCTCGCGCCTATTGCGTCGCCAATGATAGCATGCGCAAGGGCAATTCACAGTCTTTATGGTAAAGAAATCCCGGTGGTATTTATAGGGCCGTGCCTTGCTAAGAAAGAAGAGGCAAACAGGGAAGACACATGTGATGATGTTGCTGAAGTACTTACATTCGCGGAACTCAGGGAGATGTTCGCTGAGGATAAAATATTCCCGGATTCGGTTGCTCCCTCGGAATTTGATCCTCCTCACCCGGGCAAGGGCACTATATTTCCTATAGGCCGCGGGATATTACAGGCATCGGAACTTGTTGAAGACCTGATGAAAACTGACGTGTTCGCAACGGACGGCACAAAGGAGTTTGTAGTCGCACTCAGGGAATTCGCGGGATTCTCAAATGATGTCCGTCTTCTGGAACTGCTGTGCTGCAACGGCTGTATTATGGGTTCCGGTATGACCACGAAACTAAGCCATTTCAACAGGCGCGGACAGGTCAGCAATTATGCGCGAATGCGCTTCGAGAGCATCAACATGGCTGAATGGGAATCGAATATGGAGCGTTTTAAAGACCTGGATATAAAAGTTGAATATAAAATTACCGATCAGAGGCTCCCTGATCCGACAGAAGAGGAATTAAAAAAGATACTTGAACAAAAGGGAAAGACCAGGCCCGAAGACGA
>CAZVYR010000119.1:0-4308 GCA_964631555.1 uncultured Leptospirales bacterium | reverse complement strand
GAAGAATTAAAAGACACGGAATACGGAGAGGATCTTCAGACTATCGTAAACGAAACTATAAGGTGCAGGCAGATAGTAAAAGGGATACTCGATTTCGCGCGCGCGACCAAGCTTGAAAAAGAGCCTGCAAGCATCAATCATGTTATAAACGAATCCCTTGGGATTCTTGAAAAACATATGAATTTTCAGAATATAAGTATCAATTCTATGCTTTCATCCGATATTCCCCTGATAAATATGGATATTATTCAGATGAAATCAGTAATCAATAATCTCCTTGTAAACGCCGCGGATGCTATGCAGGGATCCGGCAAAATAGACATTTCTTCCGCTATTGAGGACGGCTCTGTAGTAATAACGGTTTCGGATACCGGAGCCGGGATAAGCAAAGAAAATTTAAAACATATATTTGATCCTTTTTTCACCACAAAAAAGACAGGCCAGGGAACAGGCCTTGGGCTTTCAGTCACTTACGGTATAATAGAAAGACACAACGGCGAGATCAAAGTAGACAGCACAGTCGGGAAAGGCACAACCTTTAAAATAAGCCTTCCTATTCAACAAGACGATCAATAGCACAAAAAAAATTCTTACATTTAGAAGGGATAAAAATTGGAACACCGTATCGAAGTAAAAGTCTATTATGAAGATACCGATTGTCTTGGTATTGTTTATCACTCAAATTATCTTAAGTATATGGAAAGAGGAAGAAGTGAGTTTATATCCCTGAAAGGTAAACCTATACACCAACTGAACCAGGAAGGATTTAACTTTGCTGTTTATGAGATGAAGATAAAATTTTTAAAAGCGGCAAAACTCGGCGATATTTTACAGGTAGTTACAAAACTTGGCCAGGATAAAAGCGACTATAGAAGAAGGATGATACAAAGAATAGAATCTAACGGACTGGTTATGGTAGACGCTGAAGTGGATATTGTTTGCCTTAATAATGAAAAACAGTTAAGGATGATTCCGCCTGGAATTTTAGATTAAATTGCAAATAGCATTTTTCCTGCAAAATAACTATATACTTTTTCTATTATTCTTACCTGGCATCGCGCAGATACAAAGACAGTAGAACTAAACACGCTGAAACCTCATTTCTTTCCCAGACCGGATAGCAGGGAAAGAACCGTAACCTATGCCAATATTACCACAGTTAATAAATTTAAATTTAAAAAATAAATTGACAGGGATAATATCTATATTCTATTTACTTTGCGATAAGTAAAAAATATATCCAATATCGCCTTAATCCGGAATACCAATGAATTTTGAATTAACCGAGGAACAAGAGCTACTTCAAAAAACAGTAAAAGATTTCACAAGCCGTGAAATTGACCCTAGGGCACAGCAAATTGACCGTGATAACAAACTGCCTGACGATTTAATAAAAAAAATGGCCCAGCTTAAACTTTTAGGGATG
Source organism: uncultured Leptospirales bacterium (assembly GCA_964631555.1). Classification (GTDB taxonomy): domain Bacteria; phylum Spirochaetota; class UBA4802; order UBA4802; family JAFGDQ01; genus CAZVYR01. Next base: position 2,882 of record CAZVYR010000119.1, on the reverse strand, counting down.
AATTTACCGGTGAAATATGGAGGCAATGGCTCAAGCAGCCTGGATTGCATTCTGGCGATAGAGCAACTAAGCTATTCAGGAACCGGTGCCTGGTGGCTATTAGCATTCAACAGCAGCATCCCCGAATCTATCTTAATGTTTGGTACTGAACAGCAAAAAAAGAAATACCTGCCTCTTGTAGGAGAAGGCGGTATTTATCCGAGCATACAATTTACTGAGCCTGATACAGGATCAGACCCGGCAGCGCTCCTAACAAAAGCGACAAAAGAAGGAGATCATTTCATTATCAACGGAGAAAAGCGCTTCAGTACTTTTGGAGCAAGAAACGGCTATGCTGTTCTCTATGCAAAGGATGAAAATGGAGGGTGCTCAGCTTTTATCGCAGATAAGAATAAAAAAGGCTATTCCGCAGGTTTAACATATGACTTAATGGGAAGCGGCGGTATAGAAGCTGCAGATGTACATTTCGATAATTATGAACTTCACACGGACAACTTGCTTGGAGCACAAGGCCAAGGCATGGACATATTGCAGTACTGGATTTCGGACGAAAAAATTCAACAATGCGGAGCTTGTCTTGGCATTGCAAGCGCGGCACTGGATGAAGCAATATCCTATGCAAAAAACAGGATTATAAGAAAAAGATCACAATCAGATTTGCAGGGTATCAGGTGGATGCTTGCGGAAATGTACTCAAAAATAAATGCAGCAAGACTCGTTACCTACAGATCGGCCTTTTTAAAGGATAAAGGAAACAAGGACTGGATAACTGAAGCTGCAACTGCCAAGATGTTTGTAGTTCCTTTGGCGCTGGAAATTGTTGATATGTCCCGAAGAATTCACGGCTCCTACGGTTATACAAAGGAATTCAAAATAGAGAGATTATACCGCGCCATTGCCGGTGCTTCAGCTATTGCTGTCAGCCTTGAAATCAACAAGTCAATTGTTGGAGCATCGTTGTTATAAAAAGATACTTTGCCAGCCCCAATAGTCCCGCATCAAGCCGTACTACTTATTCTGATATGGCATTGAAAATTCTTTTCTTCCAAGTTGAGTGAATAAACTATATGTATCTGCGACATCCCAGTGCTCGGCTATTTTCCCATCCTGTATACGAAACATATCCACTACATTAAAATTCAATTGATTTCCAGTAGATTTAACTCCCAGCCATTCACCACCTGTATGAGTACCTGTTGTAGCGCAATATATCCATACCCTATCCCTCTCTGCTACAATATCTTTAAGTATGTACTTAAAATCCGGGATTGCATTAAAAACAATCTTAAAGAAATCAATAAATCCCGCCTTGCCTTGAGCTACATCCGGATTATGTTGTATATAATCATCGCACATATATTTATCTAATACATCAAGCTTATGATTTATAAATACTTCTTCACAAAATGCCTTTACTACATTTTTATTCTTTTCAATTTCTGTCATAAACATAACTCCACTATTATTTTGAAGTCATTCCACCATCAACAGGCATGATGTGCCCGGTAATAAACGAAGCTGCATCAGAGCATAACCATATAACCGCTTCTGCCATTTCCTCTGGTTCGGCAAGCCGTGATAATGGTATCTCGTTAAGCATTTTACCCCTGGCATCCGGCTCAGAGATAGTCAGATTTTCAATAAGAAGCGTACGCTCTGTGGGTCCGGGACATATTACATTTACTCTTATGCCATAAGGAGCGCCCTCAAGGGCACCGACCTTACTTAAACCGACCAAACCGGTTTTACTGGCATCATAAGCAGAAAAACCCGGTAAAGGTTTAAAGACTCCAACAGATGAAGTATTTACAATAGATCCTTTTTTTTGTTTAATCATTTGTCGCATTTCATATTTCATACATAACCATACGCCTGTCAGATTAATAGCGATCGTACGATTCCAAATCTCTTCAGGGCAATCCACAATTGATACGACTGGAACCCGTTTACCGTCCGGCCCGATCCCTGCATTATTAAATGCATAATCAAGAGATCCGTATAATGCGACTGCTTTATTGACTAACGCCTCAACATCCGCTTCTTTTGATACATCACATTTAACAAAAGCACCTTCTCCTCCGGCTTTTTTAATAAGCTCGACCGTTTCTTCAGCACCTTTCACATTTGCATCTGTAGCAACTACTACCCTGGCTCCTTCTCTGGCAAATATTTGTGCAGTTACTCTTCCTATTCCTGAAGCACCGCCGGTAACCAGTGCAACTTTCCCTTGCATTGTCATAGTCATAGGTTCACTCCTTTGTAAAAAATAATTTACTGCTATTTAAAAGCTAGAGTATTTTATTCTCTTATATTTCTCATATCCCTTATCATATTAATAATCACAGGATAAAGTAGCTATGATCATCTGTGTCAAACAAATAAAAAATGCAAAACAATCTCAAGTTACTCCCTTCACTTTTTACTTCCCGATCATCAACCCAGGAAGCCAGGTACTTATCTGCGGGAAAGCGACTAAAACAAACAAATAAAGCACAAGCATCACAAAATATGGCAATACACCCTTGAAGAGATCGTTACTCGAGATATTGAAGACATTTTTAACTAAAAAGAAATTAATAGCCATTGGGGGTGTAACCAAGCCTACCTCCATATTAACTAGATATAATATAGCAAACCAAACCGGATTCAGACCCATCGATACAATTAAAGGCATAAATATCGGTATTGTAATCAACATAATCGTCATCCCGTCAATCATCATTCCCAGAAATAACAGTAGAACCTGTATAGAAATTATCACCAGGATAGGCGATGTACCGAAAAACTCAACCCATGTTATCAGTTGTTTTGATAGTGCACTGCTCCCGATTATGTAGGAAAAAAAAGACGCTCCTACAATAATAAAAAGTATTGAAGCATTA
>CAZVYR010000118.1:6538-10723 GCA_964631555.1 uncultured Leptospirales bacterium | reverse complement strand
ATTTCATTAAAGAGGAAATGGATCCATACGGGGATAATATTTTCAGGGCAATATTCAGACACAAGAGATTTTATAAAAAGGAGATTGCTTTCAAGTTAAGAGCCATGGACGAATCCAATTATAATAAATCGAAGGTAATCCCCCTGGCTCTTGTGCGGCTTCACGAAGGAGAGGAAATACACCCGTAATAGGGATGGATTTTGGTGACTTTTTTTAGCGCTTTACCTTGACATTTAAAACGCAGGTTCTATATATACAGCTTATTTGCAGCTGTTATTTGATACGGCTTTGAAACAGAGAAGGAATAGAGTTCCAGGTTCCAAGTTCCAAGTTCCAAGTTCCAAGGTCCGGGAGAGATGGATTGTTGTTGTAAAAGATTTTTAACTTGAGACATGGAACCTGGAACTTGGAACATATATTTTTTAAAAACAGCAGGAATTAACATTATAATGAACAATCCTGAAATACATTCCAAACCTGATATACAGGAACCGTTTAAAGAGATAATAAACAGTTGTATAATACTCGGACTGTCCGGGGATGCTATTGTTTTACTTGACAGGCCGGGTAAAATAATATACGGCAATGCGGCCATGGAAAGAATGCTTTCCGGGAGCCTGGAACAGATGCAGGGTAAGCTGTTCACTGATTATCTTCCTGTGTCTGAGAAAAAGAAGATAGATGATGCTGTAAAGTCGGTGTTGGATGACGGTGAAATTGTTAAAAACGAAGAATTTGTCCTGAGCGATGAGCATCATAATATTGTTTATTTTCTGGTAAATTGTTCGCCAGCCAGGTCAGGAGATGGTGAAATTATCGGCATTCTCGGAATATTCCGCGATATAACAGAGAAATATCTTTCTGTGCAGAAGCTGAGGATTGCAAACAAGAAACTGGAAGAGAAATTAAACGAGAGTCACAGGCATTCTGAATATTTAAAACAGATTAGTTCCGTAAACGACGAGATCATAAGCATGGCGCCTATCGGTATTTTTGTGATGGAGTCTGCCGGGACATTGTTCATGGAAAATCCGACTTTAAGTAAGATATTCAAGCCGGCCGAAGGTAAAATGGATCCGGGTACGGACATCTATAATTTTATTTTAGCTGATCCGGGACTTAAGTCCGATCTTGACAAAGTGTTTGATAAGAAAAAGCCTGTCAGGATCAACAGTTTGAAATATTTATATTCCGGGGATAAAGAGAAAATAATCAATATCTGGATAATGCCGATCCTGGATGCGCGGAGTGAAATCAAATACCTTGTTTTTCTTGTTGAGGATGTTACAAAGCACTCTCAGATAGGGAACAAGATCCAGAGGGCGGAGAAATTATCCGCAATGGGAATTATGGCTTCAGGGATCGCTGAAGAGATAAAGTTCCCGCTGAATCATATTTTAATGAATCTCGATTTTGTAGAAAGGAACACGAGAGAGAACAGCCCTGCGATGGCCTACCTGCAGACCATAAAGGATGATCTTAGCAGGATTAAATTTGTCTCCAAGCAGATAAGGAGCCTCGCGCTTCAGACGGATGAATATGACAGAGAAGTCTTTGATATAACCAGGATATTTCTGGATCCGCCTCTTAGAATTAAATTAAACGTAATGCATGAAAGATCGATAGAAGTAAGAACATTCTTCCCTGACAGGCCTTTGAAGGTGAAGGTCAATAAAAATCAATTGATACAGGCTATGACCCATATAATCCAGAACGCAGCGGAGGCTATCTCCGAAAACGGCGTAATTGCAATAACTATTGAAAATTTTACGGAGGATGGTCATAAAGCGGTAGTTATTACGGTTGACGATACCGGCCTGGGTATTTCAGATGAGAATATGCTGAAAATCTTTAAGCCGTTTTTCTCGACAAAAGGGAAGAGCGCAACCGGCCTCGGGCTCATGGTTGCTTATTCGATCATAGACAGTATGCACGGGGCCATAGGGATAAAGAGCAGTCCGGGAGAAGGGACATCAGTCAGGATCTCCCTGCCTGCATATATAGAAGAGAGTCAGGAGTGAACAATAAGATTATGGACGATTTGGAAAGCGATCATAAGGAACATGATATTTCTTATACTATTGAATCCGCTCTCAGGCGGGACGGTTATTTTGTATACTCACCTGAAGGGATCAGCTCCCTGGCACAGCCGGTACAGGTTGATGAAACTCCAGCTGGCAGCAGGATGCCTGATTATGAACCTGCTCCTGTTATCCTGAAGGATACGGAAGCAGCCTCTCCTGCGGAAATAATTGCCGCAGAACCTGCTGCGGACTTTAACAGGGTAAGTACCCTTATAAAAGAAAAGCCCGGGGAACCCGAAAAAGTAAAAAAGATCCCGGAAGAAGGCCTGCGATATGATATCCCCTCAATTGTCAGGTATTTAAAATGGCAAATTCATAGTTTAGGCCGCAGCGTGGTAGGCCGTGAGGATATTATTGAACAGCTTATATACGCGATACTGACCGGCGAGCATATGCTTCTCCTTTCCAGAACCGGGATGGCTAAATCCTTTCTTGCTAACCTGGTTTTTAATTCCTTTGAGAATGCAAGGATTTTCTCATCCCAGGCCAGCAAAGACCAGACCCCGGACAATTACTTCGGCCCTTACGATATTGAAGAATTCAAGAGAGGAGTTATAAGACATAATATAAAAGGTTCTATTATTGAAGCTAATTTCGTGCTGCTTGATGAGTTCTTTGACGCGAGCGATGTGGTTATGCGTTCACTGCTGTCTGTACTGAATGAAAGGAAATTCGTTAACGGATCTGAGCAAATAGACGTTGCTATTCATACTGCTATTGCGACTGCGAATTATATGAGGTCGAATGAAGTTACTGAAGCGGTGCTTGACCGTTTTTGTTACAAGGCTTTGATCCCGGAAGATCATGATATGTATAACAATTTACTAATTGACCGTGCATATTCCGTTAGCGGGGGTAAATTAAGAGAGCCTGAAGAGAAAATTCCCTTTGAACAACTGATCTATATACACAATATAATCAAGAATAATGACAGGAAAGTTAAAATTGAACTTTCTGACTCGATGCTCTTTATTAAGAATGTTATTATTAACAAATATGTGTCTGAAGTCAGGAAAACAGATCCCGCTTTTTTCATAAGTCCGAGGAAGCAGGCAAAGATAGCTGATTTTCTCAGGGCGAGCGCGGTCCTTGATGACAGGCTGGAAGTAACTCTTCAGGATATCAGGAATATGCATATTGCCCTGGTAACTCTTAATAGTTATATAAATGTCAAGAACAGGGATAAATCCTTAAAAGATATTTATACTGATATTCTTGAACAGACTCTGTCACGTTTTAAGGCAGCGGATGCTTTTCAGCAAGTGGATTTTTTAATGAACATAAGGAATATATTTCAGGTGCTGAGGGATAATCCTGAGAAGAAAGAAAGACTGCATGAAGAGAAGGGCCTTCTCCAGGGAATAAAGAAGCTCTTAATAAAGATTTTTCCGTTTAGGATGAAAGACGAAGAGGGTAATATTACAATAGAATCCTTGAGAAACAGTGTGGCTGAGCTGAATCCCGGTATGGAGGAAGTCCTTGACCTTAAGAACGGGATACTTAATGATTTCAGGGATATATTTTGAGGTATTATTTTATTGAACGAAGAAGTAAAACCCGCAGAAGAAGTAAATCCTGCTAAAGACGATGAACCCGCGAAGAATGAAGAATCTCAGTCGGTGTTTTTTGATTACTGGGAGTCGCTTGGATTTTTCGATAATATTCAAATGTCTCTTCCAAGAGAATTTTTCCTTCTTTTTGAGATTGCACGCCTTATATTATCTCAGGGTGATAAATCCGAAGTCAAAAACGCTATAGAGGAGATATTAAAGAAGAATCCCGTGCAAAGATATGAACGGGACAAGAGTATTCTTGTCAACAGGCTGGAAAGAAACGCACCTGTAGGCGAGAATATGGAGATACAGAATTATAAATCGATATATGATCTTAAAAGGACCCTTCCCAGGGAGCTTACCTGGGGAAGACGGATATTTGATCTTAAATTATTTACGAAGACCCTCCTTGTCCGTAAGAATTATGAATCCGAATCAGATATATTCAGGCCTGTATACTCTGGAAATGACAATATATACAGGGACCCGGCTTTGTTTGAACAAAAGTTTTACCTGCTCCTGGACAGGTCGCGCTCTATGGAAAAAAG
>CAZVYR010000118.1:0-6438 GCA_964631555.1 uncultured Leptospirales bacterium | reverse complement strand
TGTTTGAACAAAAGTTTTACCTGCTCCTGGACAGGTCGCGCTCTATGGAAAAAAGAATGAGATCATTCTATTCAAAAAGTATAGTAGTAGAATTTTTAAAGAGAAAGCTGGACAGCAACGCAAAGCTGTATTACCGGCCTTTTGATTCAAGTACGGGCGCACTTTTTAAGATCGAAAAGAAGGAGGATTTCCCGCGCCTGATTGAAAGAGTACTGCTTACAACTACAGGCGGTAAGGGCACTAATGTTCAAAAGGCGGTCTTTCAGGCAATTGATGATATTCATTTTGACAGGGATATGGCTGACGCGGAAATCCTGGTGGTTACGGACGGGCTGGTTCATAATATTGATATCGCGAAGATGAAGGAAAAGCTCGGGGATATTAAACTCAATTTTTTCAAGATCGGTCTTGATCTCGCGGAGCCCGACGGTTATGAAATTAAAAAAGCGCTGGCTAAAGAAGGATATGATTTTGACCCGTTTTCAATAAATTTTAAGAAAGTCAAGGAAAAGCTGGAGATCAACAAGAAGCTGAAATTTTTATCAGTTGCTGAACAGAAGATATACAAGTATATTCAGGAATGTTCTGAGAAGATTATAAATGATCTCAGGGAGATATCTTACAAATTTATACAAATTGAAGATATAAACACGGCGCGATTAAAGAGAATCAGCGGTTCATCTGCCGGGTCGATTGTTTCCGCTGTCACTGCGATACTGAATTCAGACATTAATAACAGGACAGTTAATGAGCTGGCTGTGATATACAAGAAGGCTTATCTCCTTGGCCAGTATATTGAATTTCTTATGGGATCGCGGGAGAATAAGAGGAACCCTGTTCTCAGAAAAGCTGCCGCGGAGCTTCTGGGTTTTAAACAAAGACTGTTAAGGAATCCGGGCCTGTTGGAGCTTGTAATGAGGATAAGCGGGTTTGAGGATGACAGAAGATTAATCAGACACGCTTTTAAAGACGCGAAGCTATATCTTAAAGATATGAGCCTGCGGAAGAAAAGTCTATCAGTTAAGGAGATAATGAAAGCCAGAACCAGGCTTTCAAAAAAGGGCGGAACCGGAAATATTAAGCTATTGTATTTTTTAATTATTAAATTATGGAAATTATTAAAGAGAATATTTAAAAGATAACAATCCTCTTTGAAACGGAGGGGACCCTTCGGCTCACGCTCAGGGACCTGGAACTGTCTTTGTATATAGAGAAGTTAGGATTTGAAGCGTATTTGAAGCGGTTAAAACCTTTGTTTTTGTGGGAACGGAGCGGGCTGTGATATGTCTGAAAAGACTGCAAATGAGTATCTTAATGTTGAAACACAGGCGGATTACTTTTGCAAAGACCTGCCTAGTATGCCTTTAAAGAAGGCTGGCACGATCCTTGTTACCGGGGCTTCAGGATATATCGGCGGAAGGCTTGTACCTGAGCTGGTCAGGAGAGGTTATAAAGTCAGGGTCATGGTCAGATCGGAGCCTGAGCATTACAGGGAATTGTGGCCTGAAGCTGAGGTAGTGGCCGCTGACGCGCTTAATTATGACAGGTTAAGCAAAGCCCTGCAGGATGTACATGCCGCGTATTACCTCATTCATTCACTGCTACTTGGCAGAAAGAAATTCCACGCTGCGGATGTCAGGGCAGCGGTTAATTTCAGGAAAGCTGCCGAGGAGAACGGACTAAAGCGGATAATTTATCTTTCCGGTCTCGGGGATAAGATAAATAATTTATCCGATCATCTGAGCAGCAGGCTGCGGGTCGCCCAGGAATTGAAGAAAGGAGAGGTGCCTGTTACTACTCTTAGGGCTGCTGTTATAATAGGATCGGGCAGCGCCTCTTATGAGATACTTCATCATACAGCAATGAAAGCTCCTTTTATTTATGTGCTGGATTGCCTGAATAACAGGTGCCAGCCTATCGCTATTAGCGATGTGATCAAGTACCTTGTAGGCAGCCTTGAGACACAGGAAACAACAGGAAATGAATTCGATATCGGCGGCAGGGATATTCTTACTTACAGGAAAATGATCGATATTTTTACTGATATACTTGGAAGGCATGTCAGGTATATACAATTACCTTTACGCAATATAGGCATATATTCCTATTTTGTAAGTTTATTAACCCCGGTACCTGCTCCGCTTGTAAAGTGCCTGATGGAGGGTTTGCAGAATGAGGTTGTATGCAGGGATAATTGCATCAGGAAGCTGATCCCTTTTGAGCCGTTATCGTATGAAACAGCTATCAGGAAAGCTCTTGAGCGCGAGTTAAAAGGCGTGGTTGTAACACGCTGGTCGGATGCTTACCAGAAATATCATTCATCAGCCGTCAAGCTGCATCAGCTCAGAGATGAGCCCGGGTACAGAGCATCTTACAGTATTTCAACGAAAAAAAGCAGAAGCGCTTTATTTGCTTCGATTTGTATGATAGGCGGCAGGGAAGGATGGTTCAATAACAACTGGATGTGGCGGCTCAGAGGCATGGTCGATAAACTCCTCCTTGGAGTTGGATCTTCCAGGGGCAGGAAAAATCACAACAGGCTTATGATAAACGATGTTGTGGATTTCTGGAGAGTGGAGGATATTAAAAGGGACAAGCGGCTTCTCTTAAGAGCTGAAATGAAACTGCCCGGGAAAGCCTGGCTTGAATTTAATATAGATAAAAAAGATTTTGACAATATATTAAGTGTTACGGCATACTATGCTACATATTCCCTGGCCGGAAGAATATACTGGTATATTTTTCTGCCTTTTCATCATTTTATATTTAAAGACCTGATCAGGGAGATCGAAAAAAGAAGCTAAGTTAGCAACCCACCCCGCCCGCAGGGCGGGGAAAAAGCCTAAAGTAACTAACAAAGGCTGTAAAATATGTTATTTTAAAAAGTTGCTCAGAAGAGGTTTATGATTGAGAAGATCATATCCACTTTCGCAAAACCTTCCAGGCACAGGGCTTCATCCGAGATTATCCGCAGGCATTCGACAAACAGGGAAGATGTTCGCGAAGTAGCGCTTTCCAATATTGATCTGGGATCAGTACATGACGTACTTGACCTGGGATGCGGTTTCGGTTTTATGGCAGAGGTAATCGCGGCAAGGGTAGCACCCGACGCGCGTTTTTTAGGGATTGACGCGTGCAGCGAGAATTCATCCTCGTATTTGGAGTGCGTTAAAGCATCGGGCAGGGATTGCGAATTCAGTCATTACCAGATCAGTGATACCCTGCCATGGGGTGACCGGAGTTTTGATCTTGTTCTCGCGTCTTATTCCCTTTATTTTTTTACGGATATTATTCCCGAGATAGTACGGGTTCTGAGGCCCGGAGGGATATTTATAACAATAACTCATTTTCTGGATTCCTTTTCGGAATTATACAGGGCCGCGAATTTGAGTGAAAAGGATACACCTATGTTCAAGCTTATTAGCAGGTTTCCTGCTGAGAATGGGGAAAAAATTCTTACAAAGTATTTTACCAGCGTAGAACGTATCGACTATTGCAATATGTTAAATTTCAGGAAAAAGGACCTCAAAGATCTTCTTGAGTATACAAGGTTTAAGCTTCCGTTGATGGCCCTTGGGCCTGACCTGCGTGACCGCAGCAGTACTGATGTTAACCTGCCGCCTAAAATGGAGCGTACGATAAAAGATACACTTTTAAAGGAAAAAGAACTTAACATAAACAAGTGTGACGCTGTTTTCAGATGCAGGGGGCCTATATGGCCTTAAAACCCATGTTTTGCTGTCTTTGCGGATCACCGCTGGAGTCCAGGGAAATAGATGGAAGAGAACGCAATGTTTGCGTAAACTGCGGCAGGATCAATTATGAAAATCCGCTACCTGTAGCTGCGGCTTTGGTGCTGAATGAGGAGCGCGAAGTATTGCTGGTCAGAAGGAAAAATCAGCCGAGAAAAGGATTGTGGTGCCTGCCAATGGGTTTCGCGGAGCTTAATGAGACAATTGCGCAGGCATCCCTGAGAGAACTTAGTGAGGAAACCGGTGTGCAGGGCAGGGTCGTCAGGCTCATTGCCGCGAAATCGACCGTTATTGAACTATACGGTGACCTGCTGATAGTTACGTTTGAAGTGGAAAAAACCGGCGGGCTGGAGAGTCCGAGCGATGATGCTGAAGAGGTCGCTTACTTCCCTACCGGCGGACTCCCTGACATGGCATTTGAAGCGAATATATCCGCGATCCGTTATTGCCTGCTGGCACATGAAGAAGAATGGGCGATTAAGGATTCATTTGCAATTCTTGAAGAGGAGAGCAGCAGTGTGATGCTTTCGGACAGGCTTGTTTCATTTATCAACGATAACGCAAAGGAGGTTTCCGAGCGCTGGCTGAAGGACGTACGGACAAGCCCGACAACTGTTTCTTATTCCATGATAGACCCTGCTGAGTTGAGGGACCGGGTTACCCTGGCACTGTCGCAGTTCAGGCGCTGGCTTTCAGGATCCGAAGCTGATTCGGACATACGCACGTTTTATCGCAAGCTGGGCTCGGACAGAAGGGACCAGGGCTTCAAACTTCATGAGATAATAAGCTCGCTCAGCATTCTCCGCAAGCAAGTGCTTACATACGCGAGGGATCATAATGCCTGGGGGCGCACTATTGACGTATACACGCTTATAGAGCTTGACCGCAGGAATTATTTATTCTTCGACAAAGCAATTTATCATGTAGCCAGGGGATTTCAGGAGGACTGATGAGATATATTCTTTATTTTTATCTTGACATCAGGACATACAAAACATTTTCTTGTAATGGTGGATTTTTTTTAAGATTATCAATGTTAGAACTTGCTTTTTTGCTGCTTTTCGCATCTTTTTAATATTGCCCTCACAACCCCCTAATATTATTTCAGAAGGGGAGTAGAATTATTTCCCTTTCTTTTGGGAACAGGATTCAGAGACTGAGGTCAGAAAGGGATTTTCCCTGATAATATTATTTTTACAGCAATATAATACAGCAGGTCAACAAAGGATAAAATAAACAAATACAAATTTATTCAGAGGGATAAGCTATATGTCAGAAGCTGTTAAAAACAGAGGTTGGGCTGTTACAATGGCGGGACTTGGGATCAATCTCGCGCTTGGGATTCTCTATACCTGGAGTATTTTTAAAGGTGAGATTGCCAAAGGCGGCCTTTTTAACTGGGACCCTGCTTCAATCAACGATCCTTATGCGGTTTGCTGTCTTGTTTTTGCATTTGCCATGATACTGGCAGGTAAAGTACAGGATAAATTCGGGCCCAGGGTTACCGCGTTTATAGGCGGAATTCTTGTTGGTCTGGGCTTGATATGGGTATCCCAGACTTCGGAATATATTTACTGGGTTCTGGGTTTCGGAGTTCTCGCAGGTACAGGTATCGGTTTCGGATATTCTTCAGCAACACCGCCTGCGTTAAAATGGTTCCCTGCTGCAAAAACAGGCTTGATAGCAGGCCTTGTTGTGTCAGGATTTGGTCTTGCTTCGGTCTACATTGCGCCTTTATCCAAATATCTAATAGGTATATGGGACTTGCAGGGCGCATTGATGTTTTTCGGTGTCGCTTTTATTATAGTTGTAAGCCTGCTTTCATTGCTTCTTATAAATCCTCCTGCCGGGTTTGTGCCTGAAGGTGCTAAGAACTCTGTCAAGAATACAAGTACGGGTGAGGATTTCAGCGCTTCTTTTATGATGAAGCAGCCTTCATTCTATATTCTTTGGCTGATTTATTTTATTGGGGCCGGCGCCGGCCTGATGGTTATCAGCAGTGTCGCCGGGATGGCAGGCAAAAGCATGGGTGAAAAAGCTTTTTTAGTTGTAGCGACCATGGCGATAGGCAATGCCGGGGGCAGAATTACTGCCGGTATTCTTTCGGATAAAATAGGGCGCAGGGCCACACTGGCTATAATGCTGGGATTTCAGGCATTACTGATGTTCCTTGCGATTCCGGTTATTGCTTCCGACAGCGCTGTATTGCTTGTAATTCTTGCAACGCTTATCGGCTTTAATTACGGAACCAATCTTTCGCTGTTCCCGTCATTCACAAAAGACCTGTGGGGTCTGAAGAATTTCGGTACTAATTACGGTATTGTATTTACAGCCTGGGGAGTCGGCGGTTTTGTGCTTAGCAGGATATCCCAGATGCTGAAAGTGAGTACCGGCAGCTTTACTACATCTTTTATAACTGCGGCTATTTTATGTATTATCGGTATTCTTTTAACGTTCGTTATTCACCGCAAACCGAAAGAAGCCTAAGACAGAAATAGAACAGAAATTTATTATTTTATTATTTAAAAAGAGGGGCTTTTGGCCCTTCTTTTTGTTTTTTCAGATTGCTTGACTGATTTTTTCTGCTAATATTGTTAAAAATATCGATAAAGTGGTCTGATTTTAAAAAAATTAAAACCGCAAAAAAACCACACCAGGCGAAGCGGCGTGCGGCAGCCGCCAGCGG
>CAZVYR010000117.1:0-10773 GCA_964631555.1 uncultured Leptospirales bacterium | reverse complement strand
GCATAACAGGCCTTGAGCCCGGCGCAGAGTATTACGTATATGCCATAGTCACAGATAGCGTATATGCAAATGCAAGCCTGATATCGTCAGCAGTATCCATGCTCGCAACAGCAGGTGTATAGCATAACGTTGACCACCATTGTAAACACTGTAGTGTACTGGCATCGTCCTTATTTCAAACTAAGGGTCTGTCTCAGACCGATGCTTGTACCCTACGACGTGTTAACGTCATTTTCGTTCTTTGAAAACCGAAACGAACATGTATTGGCACGTTATTCCGTGCACAGACGTCTCTCCTGACGGTGAGTCTCTCCTGACGGGGAGTCTCCCCTGGGGAGGGTGCGAAGTGACGAAGGGGGATTTTCCGATCCGTACCATCCGTTTTATGGAAAACAATCATCAGCATTGTAAAGGTCATAGAGAGCAGATGATACTACCTTCATTTCGCGAAAAGATCTCCGACTTTTCACTGGTTCATGATCAAAAAACGACCCCGGAGTCGCCCATCTGGACTGAGACTTACCACGCTTATGCCCCGGGAACAGGATTCTTTGCTCCAAGCAGCCTGGCCCCTGTAATTGACTGGAAGCTGAGGGATGATATGAAAAATACAGGGCAGAACTCACATAACGATTTCGATCAGATCTACTTCTTTTACGGAACCGACGCCGCCGACAACGCACGCCTGGGCGGGCAGGTGGAGATGTGGCTGGGTCACGGGGATGTCGCAGAGAAATATATGTGGACCGGCCCTATTACATGATAGTCCTTGCAATAACCGATAATGCCAGATTCCATAAAGGTGAATTCACACCCGTCCCGGCGCCCAAAACATTCAAATTCTGAGATACTTTTTAAGAATCGTCCTGTTCCAGGACGTTTCCTGTTCCAGGACGTTTCCTGTTCCAGTCCGAAGCCTGATACCCTGCCCCCTGCCGCGGCATCCTTGGGAGCAGGAAAAATAAGCTAAAAAATATTTTATGTCTCATAAAAAAAGTATTATTGTTTTTAAAAATATTCCGATCAATATAACAGGAAAATTTATTTAAATTACATAATATTTTAAAGAGAAAGCGCATGTTTGAATCAAGCAAGTTAATGCAGACAAATAATCTGCTGGAAAGAGCCCTTGATGTGGAATCTCTCCGGAGAAAAGTAATTGCGAATAACATCGCAAATGTTGACGTCCCTCATTTCAAAAGAAGCGAGGTAAATTTTGAAAGCGAGCTGAGAAGAGTGATTATGGAAAACAATGACCCTGATTACAAGCTTCCGGCCAAAATGACCGACCCAAAACACATCCCGTTTTATACGCCGAAAAGCATCAGCAGCGTCAGGCCAAGGATAAACCTCGACTACAATACAACATTCAGAAATGACGGCAATAATGTAGACATAGAAAAAGAAATCGTTGATTCGGCAAAAAACCAGATGAGATACAACGCATTTGTCACTATGCTGAACAGCAACTTTAAACAGCTTAAAAACGTAATGAAACCAGTATAAGGAGATAACACATGGGAATGTTCACCGAATTTAATATAGCCTCCACAGGCCTTACAGCCCAGAGACTCAGAATGGACCTAATAAGCAGCAACATTGCAAACGCGACAACAACCCGCACACCAGAAGGCGGGCCATATGTAAGAAAAAGGGCAATATTCGCGCCTGTCAACATACGTCCATTTTACAAATCTCCTCTGACACCAGGCAGAATAGATCACGGCAGCGGCCAGGGCGTCAGAATAGTAAAGATCGAAAATGACCAGAAACCCTTCAGGCTGGTATATGACCCCTCCCATCCTGACGCCATCAAGACAGGCGACAAAACAGGATACGTTGAAATGCCCAACGTGGACGTTGTAACGGAAATGGTAGACCTGATATCCGCATCCAGGTCCTACGAAGCAAATGTAATGATGATCAACAACTCCAAATCAATGTTCTCAAAAGCCCTTGAGATAGGGAGAATATGATCGCGGTTATCCGGAAAAATATAACAGGAATAAAAAGGAGCAAAAAATTGAATAAAGAAATAATCGGAGAAAAAGAAATAAATCTTTCTCATGAGCTATCTAATAGAAGAAACGTCAGAAAGGAAAGACTGGAAGTATATGAATGTCAATACCAAAGATCCTTTATAGCATTACAGAACTTCAAAACAACATAGGAGCAATACAATGATCATATCCCCTCAACAATCAATCGGCAATATAGTACAGATGAAAACCAGTCATCCACTTCATTTTACAGAGCAGAAAGCAGCACAACCCGACGATAACCTGGCAGGATCATTCGCCGACACACTGATGGCAGCGCTTGGAAAAGTAAACACGCAATTAGTTGAAGCCAGCGAACTCAACCAGAAAATGATACATGACCCCGAATCCGTGGATATACATAACGTAATGATTGCCGTGCAAAAAGCGGAAATAGCGATCGACTTCACCAAGGCAGTCAGGGATGAAGCAATAAGATCATACAGGGATCTCATGAACATGAGATAAAAGCAGATGAATAATAACTCTGCCATAAGGATATATTGTTCTGTGCCCAGCACGCGCACAGAACAGTACTTTATCTCCGGACAAATACAATTAGAAATAACAGTGTTTACTTAAAAGTAAGTGCCATAGACTTTAGCACATACTTTTGAGCTGTTACAAATAATAATATATAAAATAATCAAATATGCTTTTTTTGTTCATAACTAAAATTTTACTTTACAATTTTTTTTTATTGTGTGAAATTAGTATTATGTCGCTTTAAAATAAGGACTTTTAATAATAAATAAAAGAATTGTTTCAGGTTCAGGCCAGTCTTCATTGATTTAAATTAAATTGCTCAAATTCTTAAACAAATTCTTTTATAGATTTTTTTCTTTATATCATGAATTGGAGGGATAATTCATGGGTGAATTTTTTAAAAAAATATTTAACCAGCTTAAAGAAGTATTTTCCAAACTCGATACCGCCAAAAAGATAATAATCGGAGTCGTTCTTGGCGTTGTATTGATTTCATTCGTCGTCCTCTTTTCCGTATCAAGCAGCAAGGGCAAAGTAGTCCTCTTCTCCGACCTGCCGTCGGAAGACTTCGGGCAGGTTACTAAAAAGCTTGAGGAAATGGGCTATTATTATTCCACGAGCGGAACAACAACGATCTTCGTTCTCCCTGAACAGAGGGAAGAATTGCTGACACGCCTTGCGCAGGAAAACATGATACCAAGGGGTATTCCGGGATGGAAACTCTTTGATATGTCAAAATGGACTGAAACCGATAAAGAGCTTAACGTCAAGTATATGAGGGCGCTCCGCGATGAAATTAAAAGGCACCTGGAATCCCTGAGGAACATTGAGACCGCGGATATCGAAATCGCCATCACCGAGGACGAGCTATTTACTGATAAAGAAACCCCATATACCGCTGCAGTAACACTGCATTTAGCTCCAGGCTATGATAAATTAAGCAAAAAAGAAATAAAAGGAATCATGTACCTTGTCTCAAGGGCAGTTGGCGGCAAATTAAAACCGGAGAACGTTACAGTTACTGATGAGTACGGTACAATTATATCCGACTTTGACGACGATTTCGATAAAGCTAAAGCGGAATACTCTTTGCTTGAAAACAGAAGAAAAATTGAAGAAAAAGCCAGGATTCAGCTATTACGGGATATAAGAAAAGGCCTTGAAAGAATTTACTCCCCCGACAGGATACAAATAGTAAGACTGAACATGGCATTTAACTGGGATGTCGTTACCGAAGACAAGGAAGAATATACACCGATCGAAATGGTCCCGGATAATCCCCTGACCCCCTATTCCGAAAGAGAAGTAAAAGACTCATTTGTTATTTCTGAAAAATCAACCAAAGAAAATTTCCAGGGGCACGGCTGGAATCCCCAGGGCCCGGCCGGGACAGAGGGCAATACCCCTCCCGGATATAAAGGAAGTGACGACCAGTACTCCAAATATAACAAACAGGAAAACGTAAAAAATTACTCTGTAAATAAAACATTAAAAAAGATCAACAGGGATCCCTATGACATCGAAAGCCTGTCCGTAGCGATAGCGATAGACGGGAACCAGAGCCTGCCGATAAAACCGGACGGTGAATATGATGTTGATCCTAATAAAGAACCTATACAGGTTCCGCTCTCAAAGGACGAATTAAGACAGGCTGAAAATATCGTAAAAAAAGCCATTAATTTTAACGCGGCCCGGGGCGACCAGGTGGCTGTCGAAAATATAATGTTCGACCGGTCAAAACAATGGCTTGCACTCCGCGAGGAATTTCTGCAAAAAGAAAGAATGCGAAGAATGCTCCTCGCCGCATTGATCGGCGTTTTCGCTCTTATACTTGGCATCATCTTATTCAGGTTTATTTCCAGAGAGCTGTCGAGAAGAAGACGGCTAAAAGAGGAGCAGCTTGCTCTCGAACAGCAGAGAATGCGCGAAGCAGCTTTAAGGGCAGCGGAAGAGGAAGGAGTCGATGTCGAACTTTCGCTTGAAGAAAAGGCCAGGCTTGAACTTCAGGAAAACGCAATGAACCTTGCCAGGGAGAGGCCGGATGAAGTCGCCCAGCTCCTCAAAACCTGGCTTGCTGAAGAATAAAAAGATCCCGAATCAGGCCTGATTTGATAAATCAAGTCTGATTTATTTAATCATGCCTGATTAAATAAATCAGACTTGACTGTTTGAGCCGGCTATATATATATTTAAATAAAGGCATATTGATCTTATTCCATTTAATCGAACGCCTGCGGATAAAAAGATGAGGTAATATAATGCTTCAATCCAAGAAATCACAACTTACCGGCAGACAAAAAGCTGCTGTATTCCTGGTTTCTCTTGGCTCCGACGTTTCATCGGAGATATTCAAACATTTAAGAGAAGATGAAATCGAACAATTAACGTTCGAAATAGCCAGGCTGGATAAAGTTGAATCCGAAGATAAGGACAAAGTCCTAATGGAATTCCAGGAAATGATGATGGCCCAGGGATTTATATCATCAGGAGGCATCGATTACGCAAGGGAAGTACTTGAAAGAGCACTGGGCACGCAAAAAGCAATAGATATTGTCAACAGGCTGACATCATCTTTACAGGTAAGGCCGTTCGATTTCATAAGAAGAACCGATCCGAGTCATCTTTTAAACTTTATACAGGGAGAACACCCGCAAACTATTGCATTGATCCTGTCCTATCTTGAACCCAATAAAGCAGCCCTTATCCTTTCAGGACTAAACCACCAGATCCAGGCCGACGTAGCCAGAAGGATCGCTACAATGGACAGAACCTCTCCTGATGTCTTACGCGAAGTCGAAAGAGTTCTTGAAAGAAAGTTATCAACTCTTGCAAGTGAAGATTATACATCAGCCGGGGGTATTGACGCTATAGTAGAAGTGCTGAACCAGGTAGACAGGGGAACCGAAAAAATAATCATAGAAGCTCTTGAAGAGGAAGATCCCGAATTAGCTGAAGAAATTAAAAAGAGAATGTTTATATTCGAAGATATCGTACTTCTTGATGACAGGTCAATTCAGAAAGTACTCAGAGAAGTAGACAACCAGGATCTCGGCAAAGCCCTTAAGGGAGTAGATGCTGAAGTTCAGGAGAAAATATACCGAAATATGTCTAAGAGAGCATCTTCACTGCTTCGTGAGGATATGGACTTCATGGGTCCCATCAGGCTCAGGGATGTTGAAGAAGCTCAGCAAAAAATAGTCAATATAATCAGAAAACTTGAGGAGGCCGGCGATATAATAGTAGCGAGAGCCGGCGAGGAGGAACTAGTTGTCTAAGTTAGTATTTAAACCAAAAGAAGTAAAATTCGTTCAGGCTTTCAAGCAGATTGAACTGCCCGAAAAATACCAGAAAAACATAATCTCAGATGAAGAATATAAAGAGTTCGAAGTAGATGAAAACGGCAATCCTATAGATTTCTACCAGGGGCCGTCCATTGAAGAAATGGAAGCTGAACTCGAAAGATACAGGAGGGAAACAGAAGAAGACGTCCGAAAACTGCTGGAAGAAGCCAGGGACAAAGAAAAAGAAATTATAGAAAACGGAAAAGCTGCCGCATTCAGGGAAGTCCAGGAAGCAAGAGAGCAGATAAAAGTCGAAAGAGAAAAATTCAAGATTGAAACGGAACAGGAAATAGAACGCGGAAAATATGAAGCGGAAAAAATGATAAAGGAAGCCGAGCTTAAAGTTTCCGAGATAGAGCATCAGGCATACAAAAAAGGCTACGAAGCAGGACGGGAAGAAGGCTACAAAGAAGGACAGGCTGAAGTTATGAGGCTTGTTGACAGGCTCGGAACGATTGTTTCAACTGCCGTTGATATACGCGATGATATTATCAGGTCATCCGAAAAGCTTATGACCGATATGATTTTAATGATAGCCAGAAAAGTCATTAAAGACGAAATCGTCGAAAGGCGCGAAGTGGTTATCAATAATATCAAAGAAGCAATACAGAGAGTTAAAGACAGGGATAGAATTGACATCAGGGTAAATTTTGCCGACCTGGATATGACTACCGCTCACAAAGATGAATTGATCAAGATGATGGATACACTTAAAAAAGTGAATATATATGAAGACAACAGAGTTGACAGGGGCGGCTGTATAATAGAGACCGACGTCGGGGCAATTGACGCGAGGATATCAACCCAGCTCGATGCAGTTGAAGAATCCATCAGAAGTGTTACTACTGTCTGAATGCAGTTAACAGTAAAAATTATTACCCTAAACCGGTACTTAGCACAATACTTCATTCATATTCTCACTTTATAATAATTACTGACGACAATCGGCTGATCACTTTTAACTGCTCTGAACCGCTTCTCGATGAGACATAACGTATTTGCAGCTATATACTATTATTTTAACAGGGATTGCATAATGATAAGAATTTTGCCGCATGAAAGAGTCGACATACTCTCTAAATATAAAGACATAATTAACCAGACTGATGTAATAAAATTCACAGGCAAAGTTGAAAGGATCGTAGGCCTCACTATTGAAGCCAAGGGGCCTGTTGTAAAACACGGCGAAATATGCAAAATAATCATTGAAGGTGATGATCCCCTGTATGCCGAGGTTGTCGGTTTCAACAAGGACAGAATCATATTAATGCCCATAGGGGAGATGAAAGGTGTTATTGCCGGTTCCGAGGTAATCGCCGCAGGATCATCCCTTACAGTACCTGTTGGCAATGAACTGCTCGGCCGGGTAATAGACGGTATGGGCAACCCTCTTGATGGGAAGGGGGAAATATTCGCGAAAGAAAGATACCCGGTTATGGGAAAATCCATAAACCCGCTCCAGAGAACTATCATAAATAAACCTCTCTCTGTAGGTGTAAGGGCTATAGACGGCTTAATTACCATAGGCAAGGGCCAGAGGATCGGTATTTTCTCCGGCTCAGGAGTCGGTAAATCAATTCTATTAGGTATGATCGCACGATACACCTCGGCAGATGTAAACATCATAGTGCTCGTCGGGGAACGTGGCCGTGAAGTAAGAAACTTTGTCGAAAGGGAACTCGGGGACGAAGGACTGAAGCGTTCTGTAGTTGTTGTGGCAACATCGGATCAGCCTCCCATGATGAGAATAAGAGGAGCGTTTCTCGGCCACGCACTTGGAGAATATTTCAGGGACAGAGGCAGGGATGTCAATTTGCTTATGGACTCGGTTACGCGCTTCGCTCTTGCACAGAGAGAAGTCGGACTCGCGGCAGGCGAGCCTTCCGCGACAAGAGGTTTCCCGCCTTCCGTTTTTTCCCTTCTGCCCAGGCTGCTTGAGCGTTCCGGTACAAAAGAAGGCGGCGGCAGCATAACAGGCCTTTACACAATACTCGTTGAAGCGGACGATATGAACGAGCCTATAGCAGATGCTGTCAGGGGTATTCTTGACGGTCACATTGTACTTGACCGCAACCTGGCTATAAAAGGCCACTACCCTGCCATAGACGTCCTGTCTTCAATATCCAGATGCATGAGAGATGTTATTGACAACGATCATTTAAAATCCGCAAACCAGTTCAGAGAACTCCTTGCATCCTATAAGGAAGCCGAAGACCTGATAAATCTTGGAGCTTATGCGAAAGGCTCAAATCCTGTGATTGACAAAGCGATCAGCATGATCGGAGAGATGAATTCTTTTCTGAGGCAGGATATGTATGAAAAAGATTCGTATGAAAACATTATAAATAAATTGAAAAACCTGGCTATCAAAGACAGCACACAGGCGTCTAAAAAAGATATAAAATCCCGAAGACAACCCTTCGGCCAGGTTATTCAATAAATAATACGTATTGAATTGCAATCATGAAAAAATTCCGGTTCAGGCTGCAGAAACTTTTAAACCTGCGCGAAGCACAGGAAAAAGCTGTAAAAAACGAACTTGCCGAGCTTGTGCATATCCAGAATATCGAAAAGACCAGGCAGAACGAATTAAGACAGCGGATTTCCGAAGAGAAGAAAACGCTCAGAGCAAAGATGCAGGATAAAGCTTTTTCTTATAAAGAAATATCTATATATGAAAGATTTAAAGATGCTACTTACAAAGCAATAAATATAGCTGAACGGAAGATACAGGATATGGAACCCGGCATACAGCGAGTAAGACAGAAACTGGTTGAAGCATCCAGGGAAAGAAAGGTCGTTGAAAAATTGAAAGAAAGAAAATTTGAAGAATATATGTACGAACTTAACAGAGAGATCACCAAAGAGAACGATGATATGAACCAGAAGCTTTATCTTAAACATAGGGCAGATGATCTGTATCAGTAATTGACTGATGTCAAATTGACTGATTGAATTGAATGATTTAGAAGGAGATATTAAATGCTTGAAAACATGTACACTGTCATAGACAGGATCAACGAGATACAAAAGCGCTTCAGACCAAATAATAATCCGGCGACTCAGAACATTGATCAAAACACAAATAAATTCGATAACCTCGTAGAAAAACATAGCGATCAAAATCAACCTCAGCAAATTAAAGAAACCCCGACTAATGTCACTATACCTGAGATACAGGAAACCGCTAAAAAATACGCTGTTAAAAACGGTCTGCCACCATCCCTTGTTAACGCAGTAATAAAGGTTGAATCCGGATTTAACCCGTTCGCTGTTTCAAAAAAAGGAGCAAGAGGACTTATGCAGCTTATGCCTTCTGTTTTAAAAGAATTAGGCATTGAAAATCCCTTCAACGTTGACGAAAATATTAAGGGAGGTGTTAATATCCTTAAGCAGTTGCTTGGGAAATACGATTGGAATCTGAAAAAAGCGCTGGCAGCCTATAATGCCGGGGAAACAGCCGTTGACAGAAATAACGGCATTCCGCCGTATAAAGAAACCAGGAATTATGTAAAGAAGGTCATAGATGCTTATATTCAGAATATCGAATAAAGTATTTAAAACCACGGGGAAATATCATGAAAACAATTACTGAAAAGGCCAAAGTTGTTTATTTAATCATATTGATACTTTTTATTTCAGTAGTCGGTCTATTCTGGCTGGATTATATAGGTCTGCTGAACATAGGTAAACTGATCCACACATACACAAAAACAGAGGAACCTTCGGTGCTGACTGCTCCCGGAGACGAACCTTCACTGATCGAGCGGGAAGAATTTGAGAAACAAAAGGAAAAGCTAGTCGAGAGAATAGAGGACCTTGACAAACGTGAGGCTAACATTGAACAAGCGGAAAAGGACCTGGAAAGAGAAAATGAAAAACTTAAAGAAATAAGAAAGGGCCTTGAGCTTGAAAAAGAAAAAATCGAGAAAGAAAAAAACGCCTACTCCGGCTACAGGAAAAACATTATCGATCTCGCGAGAAAGATCAACAGCATGAGACCACAGGAGGCAATCCAGATAATCCTGAACTGGGAAGATCCGCTTGTAATCGACGTATTCAGACAAATGGACGCTGAAGCCGAAGGAGCCGGCCAGGCAAGCATCACTTCATATCTTATCTCCCTAATGCCGAGGGACAGGGCCAGCCGGATAATGTATTTAATGACCCAGCTTTAATTTCTCTAAACTAAAGGATATCAGTGATACGCAAACATTTAGTCATAAACCTTATTATATCCATTACAGCAGTACCCGGATTTCTTTTCCTGTCATCAGCAGCGCACGCCGCCCCGCCCCTTCTGACTGAAATAATCAAAGCCAATACAGGAATAAAGTCGCTCGAAGCTGATATAACACAGCATATCCATACCCCCGAACATTCGGACGAAGTATTCAAAGGAAAATACACAGCAGACGATTCAGGCAAATTCAGAATAGATTACACCTCGCCCTCCAGGCAGACCGTGCTAAATACCGGCACTTCTCTTTACTGGTATTATCCGGATGAAAAAATATTATACACCTTCTCAGGTGAAAAAAACGTCCCCCTGACTCCAAAAATAGATCCACTGCAGGAATTCCGGCGGAAAGAATTTGCCGGGCACTTTAAATCCGAATACCTGGGCAAACACTTATACGGCTTTTTCATCCCGGCTTATCACTTTACAATAAAGGATATAAAAAACGATCTTACATTCAATATCTGGATACATGCTAAAAAAAAAGTACTACTGGCCAAGATAATTACAAACAGCGCAGGTATTGAAATCATGAAAGAGCTGTACAGCGATTATCAAAAAATAAAGAACATATATTTCCCCGGAAGAATAGACGTTTACGCGAGGAGTGCTTCAGGCATCACGAGAAATATAACCGAATATTCCGGCATCAGGCTGAACTACGCAA
>CAZVYR010000116.1:0-10787 GCA_964631555.1 uncultured Leptospirales bacterium | reverse complement strand
GAGGCCCCCTGCTCTCTATCACATTATTTCACAAAAAAACAGAAAACAGCATCCGGCTAGCCCACGGTTTCAACCGTGGGGTCTCTTGATAAAACTAGGACAATTTTTCACATTACACTTCGTCAACTCCAAAACAAAACTATAAAAATTTTCCAGTCAGCAATCAATCGCCCTGCATTTTAGAAAATATATCCGCGTATTCAACCGTAAACTTATCAGGCGCTCTATCCTGCATTTTTTCCTTAATCTTTTCCCGCATCCTTTTCAGATTATCTTTATCCGCCAGGTAATCAAGGGCTTCCGCGATCTCTCCTGGCGCTCCCGGATCAACAACAATACCGCCGTATGCTGATATCATCTCAGGAATAGAATTCACATTGCTCCCGATCACAGGAATGCCGAAGCTCAGCATCTCAAGCCCTATTCTGCAAATCGACTCTGATCCGACTGAAGGAATCACCCCGATATCCGTAATAAAAAGGATATCCCGCACATCATCAACTCTGCCGGTAAACGAAATATCAGCAAGCTTCATTTCATCTGCAAGACGCTCAAGATCGTGAATGCTTATATTTATCTCATCCCCTGAAACAAGATAATAAAACATCTGCTTGTTCTTAAGCGCCGCGTAGCTTCTTATAAAATGCTCAACACCCTTTACTTTATCGAGCCTTCCGATAAAAGAAACAACGAGCCTGTCCCCGGGAATCTTAAGCTCAGACTTCAAATCCCGTGCAGGCCTGTAATCAGTGAAATCCCTGTAATTTATCTCAAGAGGAATTACATGAATCCTGTCCCTATGAATTCCCAGTCCTGAAATATACGATACCATATATTCCGAAGAAACTATATAATAAGAAGCTGAAATCCTATAAAATGCTCTGTTTAAAATATGCTTTTTAGGATACCTGCTGTCTGTCCTGGTGCGGATAATACGTCTTTTACGGCAGCCAAGGGATAAAAACGCGAACACATGATCCCTCGATATATGCGGATTTATAATATCAAAATGCCTTTGTTTAAGGAGCTTCCTGAATCTGAACAGGTTTCTGAAATACCTTAGAAAAGCGCGCTCCATCAGGTTAATGTCGTCAATAACATCAAAACCCTTTTCCTTTGCTTTAACAATAAAAGGGCTCACAGTTATTCCGAACAGCACAACATCGAATCCCGAGATCCTGAGATTCTCTGCTAAAAACAAAGCATAATGCGCTGAAGCATTATACCATCTGACTGACGACATAATTAAGACCGATTTCTTTTTCATTTATCAAGCACACAACCCGGCTGAAAGTTTGTCATTTAATTTATTTATAAAATAATAAATCAGTCAAATAATTATTAATTCAACAACAAAATATCCCGGCAGGATAAATATTCGCAGACAACAAAGACTAATTGTGCACTGCAAAAAAAAGATCATGCCTAAAGGAAATTAAAATTTAATTATAAAATTCGGAATAATCTTAAAGAATTATAATACGAGGACAGGAAACGAATAAAATCCGAATGGCTCATTCATGCACTTAAAATACAAGCATAAATATACAGCCCGAATAATTCATTCGGATGATACTCTAATAATGAATGGAATTTATCTGTTGAAGAATATTATTTTAAGATTTAATTTACTGCCGGATTTAAAACAGACCCGCAATATCGCATACATAAAAGATTATCTTTAATCGAGGAAAAAATAAAACTGCACTAATGTACTGACATTAATTTTTAAATAAAATTATTTTCGCCCTGAATGCACTATCATACAGTAAATAAAAAAAAAGGCCGGCTTTTTAAGATCCGGCTTCTGCGTTGACATCAAGCTGCACGACTTCCTCATATTTATTAATGATCGCGCTTGTAATTAAATCTCTCGCCTCCTGTGTAATTGGAAAAAACAGATCAATAAATTCTCCGTTTTTTCTCTTGTTTGAAGGCATACCTATAAATATCCCTTTTTCGCCCTGAACGATGCGTAAGTTTTTTACAACGAATTTGTCCATCAATGTGATGTTTGCAAATCCAAGAGTTTTTCCAAGATTGTCTTTTGGGAAAACCCTGACTTCAGTAATAATATTATCCATACTATCACACCATCATCCCTCAAATTTTAATAAAAAGTGCCATATAAATAATAATATGTCAAGAAATTATTATTCTGAATTTGCGTTATATAATAATTTCTTAATGTTTTTTTATATTTTTTATTAAAATTATAGGAAAAATAAGTATCTTAAAATGGATAAATCAAAAATTTTCTATTAATTTAATCTTGTATTTTTTTAATCTTGCGCAGGCAGGTAAAAAAGTAAATCGTAAATTATGTTTATAGCATTGCGAATATAAAAAATATAATAAAAAAATAATAAACTAGGCATCAGATATCAACACAAGAGTAGACAACGAGTCTAAATAATATTTACCTGATCCAAGCGGCACTTCTTTCCCTTTATCGAAAATATCATGCGGTGAATCCTTCGAAGTATCTATTGCGATTAACCATCTTTTCCTGCACGGAGATTCCGGTATTTCAAAATATTCTCCTTTAGCCGAAGCATTAAAAGCCATATATATATCATTATCCCTTTTATTATTCCCAGCCGGCGTATATTCGCCGTTGATTAAACAGGCAATTGAATGGCTGTCCGTTTCCCAGTTCGGCTTATTCATTGCGGGCCCATGCCATACGAGATCAGGAGAAGAGTGACCTTCAACTGCACTGCCTGAAAAGAAAGCGTTTCTTCTTAAACCGGGATGGTCCTTCCTGAAGCGTATCATCTCCCTGCAGAAACGAAACATATCCCTGTGTTCATTCAGGTAATCCCAGTTGATCCATGATATCTCATTGTCCTGGCAATACGCGTTATTGTTGCCCTGCTGCGTGCGTCTGAATTCATCCCCGGCAAGCATCATAGGAATGCCCTGTGAAAGAAAAAGAGTGGTAAAAAAATTTTTTATCTGGCGGTTCCTTATTGATTCAATCTTATCCCCGGCCTGAGGTCCTTCATACCCGTAATTATAACTGAGGTTATAATCCTCGCCGTCTTTATTGTCTTCACCGTTAGCTTCATTGTGTTTGTTATTATAACTTACCAGGTCATTCAAAGTAAATCCATCATGACAAGTTATAAAATTTATACTTTGCAAAGGACTCTTTTTACCATGGTCATACAGATCGGAGCTTCCCATAAGCCTGGTAGCAAAATAACCGACTGTATTCTCATCCCCCCTCCAGAACCGCCTGACATCGTCCCTGAACTTGCCGTTCCATTCAGCCCACCTGCCTGGAAAGTCCCCCACCTGGTAAGCGCCTGCCGCGTCCCATGCTTCCGCGATTATCTTGGTATCCCTCAAAATCGGGTCTTCCTCTATCCTTTCAAGCAAAGGCGGGTTGCTCTGAATATTGCCGTCTATATCCCTTCCCAGAATAGAAGCGAGATCGAACCTGAAACCGTCAACGTCCATTTCAACAACCCAGTATTTAAGGCAATCTATAATAAAATCGCGTACTATCGTATTATTACAATTGAAAGTATTGCCGCATCCTGAAAAATTCTTATAGAATCTCTTGTCATCTTTCAGGATATAGTATATAGTATTATCAATTCCCCTGAAACATAAACTAGGCCCAAGATGATCAAGCTCCGCAGTATGATTAAATACCACGTCAAGAATAACCTCGATCCCGGATTCATGGAATTTATCTATCATCTCTTTACACTCAAGATACTGCTCTCCCATTGCGCCGGAGGATGAATATCTTCCTTTGGGTGCGAAAAAAGATATTGTACTGTATCCCCAGTAATTCTTAAGCTTTTCTCCGGTAAAAGGATTAATATTAACATTCTCTTCATCATCAAACTCATGAATAGGCATCAGCTCAACTGCAGTAATACCGAGCTCCTTTAAATACGGTATCTTTTCGGTTATCCCTTTAAATGTTCCCCTCTTGTCAATCCCTGAATTCTTGTGATAAGTAAAACCCTTAACATGAAGCTCGTATATGATTGTATCTTTTAAATGTATTCTTAAAGGATTGCCTGAACAGTCATAATCATTTTCAAGAACAATACATTTAGGCGCTCCCGGAGCGCTGTCTTTTTCGGAAAATGAAAGATCTTTTAAAGGCGAATCCCAGTCATAACCCCTCGCGTCGGACAAGTCCCATTTGAAATTACCTGTAACAGCCCTTGTATATGGGTCAAGCAACAGCTTGTTGTGATTAAATCTGTAGCCATTCTCCGGTTCATACGGACCGCCTATCCTGTAGCCATAGAGCTGGCCGGCTGTAACACCCTGTACCCAGATGTGCCAGATATCACCGGTTTTATTGATATGCGGATCAAAATCTATATCTTCAAATTTGCTGTCCGGTTGTGTTGACTCAAAGAGAACAAGAGTAACCGAGTCAGCGTTTCTGCTCAGTACTGAAAAGTTTACACCGTCCCTGATAACTTTTGCTCCCATCGGTAGAGGATGCCCGCGTAATGTCTTCCGTTTATTCAATTAGACTTTCTCCTGATTTCATTTATCCCGTAAAAGACTGACCGGATCGCATAAAATCCATTGATCCGACACCCAGGCATTTAATGCAGTATAAATACTCTATATTATTTTTAAATAAAATGCAAACCATTTATGCAACAGGTTATATGCTCCATTGGAGCCCCCTCTGTTCTGTTGAAAAGAAAAGGAAGTGCCGGAATACAATAAAATTATTATTTCCGACAACAATGGAAGGAATTATATTATCTCATTGCCCCTGACAAAACCGGCAGGCCAAATGCTAATATTCCCCTCAGCCTGCTGCTATTCTTAAGATACGTTTGCTTCCAGCCTGAGCAGTATTTTATTATTGTGTTCGTCATTAGTAAAAACAAAAACAGTTTTTCTAAGTTTCCCTTTATAATTTCCGACCTTGACTTTAATTTCGATCCTGCCCTGGCCGCCGGCCGGGATATTCTTCTCAGAAAGAAGAACTCCTGTACAGCCTCAGCCTGGTTTAATATTTTTTATTACCAGGGTTGACGTTCCTGTGTTTTTAAAAACAAAGACATGTCTCAGCTCAGTATTTTTCCTGACCGTTCCAAAGTCATGAGTCAGCTCGCTGAATTCAATCCTCGACTCACCATTACAATAAATAACTGACATTATAATAAATAAAAATGTATATAAAAATAATCTAAATCTTATCTTTGAAAAACCCCGCATCTTATATTCCTTCTTTAAAGTATATATGGCCTTTCATAGAGAAAGGCAAATACCGAACCTGTCTTAAACAAAAAAGAATCACTAACTTTACTCTGATTATAATGGTTTAGCAAGAACCTCTGTATTAAATGAGATCTCAACTTATTTTCGATTTAATTTCAATCTAATTTCAATCTAATTTCAATACATTTTTTAAAATATTATTATACTTATTTGTAACAGCTCAAAAAGCTTATGGCTTATCCCTGCCGCAGGCGTGGATATGCCATAAGCTTTTTGACTAAATACACTTATTTTTATTAATGATAAATTTTATCTTTATTTTCTTTGAATTATGTGCTATAATAAAAACGATTTAAACACAACTATTCTTTCAGGAGCAATAATATATTCTCTTCTAATGTATTAATAGTATTATTCGGAGGTATTGATGGATCAGAAATTTAATAACTATATCCTGATAGTTGATGATACAAAAGAAAATATTGAGTTATTGTGTGCCATATTCAAAAAATATGGCTATAATTATCTCATTGCAAAGAGTGGTGAAGAGAGTATAGAAATTATGAATAAACACGATGATGTGGGACTAATATTGATGGATGTGAAGATGCGGGGAATGGGCGGCGTTGAAGCAATGAAAACGATCAAGCAAGATCACGTTATACCTGTAATAGCTGTAACAGGATTTGCGACAGAAAATGATAAAAAATCCCTGATCAATCAGGGATTTGATGACTTTATCTCCAAACCCATAGACATCCAGCTATTAAAAAATAAAATAGAGGACCTGATTGAAGATAGTTTATAGTAATGCTATTATCCCGGACCAGCAGCTTATATGATTTACATAAGAACTCCGCGATTAAATATTTGACAAATGGATATTTGATTTTTATAATTTAATATATTAAAATTGTTGCATTTCTCCTTAAGAGTAAGGCCGGTTTTGCAACAAGTCTATTTTAAAAACATCCTTCCGGACACAGGAATAGTAATGAAAACACGAAGGGATATTCTTAATATTTTTGACTCTTCATTTCGAAAATTTTTCCTGAAATTATTGCTGATTACCGCTTTTACCGGGATTACGATAAATCTATATTCAACTGCTCATTATGATACATGGGGGATATCCCGGGAAAAAGTAATGAAAAATTATATTACTGCCGGGCAGGATATTAAGGAATTTACCCCTTCCATGGAACCGGATTATGAAAATAAAATAATGAATATGGTAAATCTTATTTTAAAAAATGTTGATAGCAACGTATATGATAAAATTAAAATAATCAGTACAAAAACCGTACCGAGGAAAGATTTTTTATTTTTCAATGATAAACTCTTTTCAATAATGGAATATTATAACTCGATTTCCGCGGATAAGTTAAAGGATGTAATAAATACGCTCAGCAAACAATACGGGGATCCGAATCATAATACAGGAAATGAAATGGATATTTATTTTATCGCAGGCACGAAGACAAAAATCATAATACATTATTTTACCAAAACAAAGAAGTGCGAAATATATTATTATGACAGCAAGTTGTATTATAAATTATCTTCAAACAAATTCTGAAAATATTAGAGTTGTTCCATACCTCCTAAAACATGAGGCTTTTATTTTTTTTTAATTTTGATATAATTATTCTTGACGCTTATTTATAATTATTTCTAATTGTTTTCTAATTAAAATTATTTGCAATAAGGGTATAAAATTGGCTAATAATAAATCAGCAATCAAACGGATCAGGCAAAACGAAAAAAGACGTGTAAAAAATTCCAGGGTAAAAGCTTCTCTCAGAACAGCGGCAAAGTCTGTTGTGAGCACGCTAAACAAAGCTTCCGACCCGCAGGAATTAGCTGATAATTTCAAAAATTTTGTAAAACGCACAGATTCTGCTGCCAGGAAAGGAGTGATCCATAAAAGAACTGCCGCAAGAAGAAAATCAAGACTGGCGAAAAGAATAAATACCGCCGTTATCAAGACCGTGTGATATTTTCTGTTTCCATTGGCCCGTAGATACCTGGGCTGAAAACACGTTAAACAATAACTTCCGGTTTTGATATTTTATTCTTGACACACGTAGAAATAATATTACAAGGGATACTTCAGTAATATATTTTAAAATTTTAATCAGGTTCAGACAAGGGCGCTTAGCTCAGCTGGGAGAGCATCTGCCTTACAAGCAGAGGGTCGCAGGTTCGATCCCTGCAGCGCCCAATCAAAAAACCCCATAAAATACAGGGTTTAAGGAAACTACCGGACAACCGGCGTTTCTCAAATACTCAAAATGTAAGAAGAATGTAAGATAACTTCTTACCAGGAGGTTGAGAATGGCCGGTTTTTCTATTTATCCACGTAAGCGCAAGAACGGAAAACCCGTTTACTACGCGCAATTTAAAAAACCAGATGGAACTTATACAACAGCAAAAAGCATAGGGCCTACTACGCGCCGGGATACTGTCAAATGGTGTGAGGATTATCTTTTTAAAAATGTTCTGCCTGTCCCCGGCATGAAATAACTTTCGGGGTATCCTAAAAAAGGAGAGCGTTGATATTATCAATTTATAGGTAACTAAGAAAAAATATGAACGAATAAGACATAAAATGGGTCTAATTAGATAGAGACCTATAGATCATTTAACCGATTAATCAGATAAAGCAAGGAAAGAATATGGAATTAAGAATTTTCTGTCAAAAAGCTGATTGCAATAATATGCTAAAAACACAAGTAGAACTCGGTTTCAGAGAAATAGATATTTTATATAAATATAATTGGATAAAGAAAAACGGTCTTATTATGTGTCCTGAATGCCAAAGGATGGAAAGGGGAAAAGAGGATATCAGGCAGCAGAAGACGGCTTAATTGCAAAAGAGTAAAAAATATACCGGCACAGCCCGGATATCAGACGATATTATTTAATATTAATATTTTTTTGAATAAATTTATTTTTTAACTTGATTAAATTAGTTTATTTTTCTGATTATTATTGTATTAAAATTTAAAGCGTTTCGTTCAATATGTTAAAAAATATGGCAAAGATTGATGTATAAAATACAAATATCACAATTCTTGGACACTGGAATGTAACGATTATATCACCAACATGGATTCAAACTCAATTCCCAGAATTTAAATCAAATGACGAGATACAGATAGAGATTGGTATAAATACTCAAGATATTCGTTTTGAAATAAAGAGTCTTATTATCAATCCAAGCCCAAATCGACTTATAATTTCACCAAAAGTTCATACAGAAGAATGTTTTCATGATCTTATAGTATTAACAAATGGTATTGTCGAAAAATTAATTCATACACCTATTGTTGCAATCCCACAAATATAAAAGTAGAATGTTTTGCCAGCGTTTCATCTAAAAACTCAGTTCCGCTCTTCAATAGATCAGACTGCAGTAAACTTCGGTCTATTGATACCATGACTATTAAAAAAACATCATAAAAAGGAATTGACACATATCTCATATTGAGATATAATAATATTATAAATGAGAATCATAACACGTAAGCGAACAATCGAATTTTCAAAAAAACACACCGACAGCAGGGAAGCATTAAATGTATGGTATTCGATTATCTCAAAAACCGATTTTAAATCTTTTCCCGATTTACGGAACACTTTTTCTTCGGCTGATATTGTGGAAATATTTACGATATTTAATATCAGCGGCAATAAATACCGACTCATTGCCGCGATACATTACAACAGCAAGATGGTATTTATCTGTCATATTTTAACTCATTCGGATTATAATAAAAACAAACGGAGGAGAATAAATAAATGAACACTAATTTAATAAAAGCGTGGCCGTCCGTGTCTGAATATTTATCCATACCGCGCAATGAATCAGCATATAAAAAACTAATTAAAATGCTCGATTCACTTACAGACAAAATCGGGAATGATGAGAAACACCCTGCAAGCTCGCTTATGGAAACACTTGGCCTGTTGATTGCTGAATATGAAAAAATTCATTATCCTGTTGAGGAAAGTGCCGGGATTGACGTTTTAAAATATCTCATGGCAGAACATAATGTCAAGCAGTCAGACTTAAAGGAAATTGGCTCACAGGGCGTAATATCCGAAATATTAAACGGCAAACGCTCCCTGAATGTCAGGCAGATAAAATTGCTCTCGAACCGGTTTAATATTTCACCGACTGTATTTATAGTATAATATAATTCAGGTTTTACAAAAAGCATTAAAAACATGAAACTAAAAGACATAGGCGAATTCGGATTTATAAAAAGGATGACCAAAGACAGCCTGCCCTCCCCGTCCAATGTGCTTCGCTCAGTCGGCGACGACGCCGCTGTCTTCAGACTGAACAAAGACAAGGTAATACTCCTCACGACAGACCTCCTTATCGAGAACATACACTTTCTGCGAAATACAATAACGCCCGAAGACCTCGGCTATAAAGCCATTGCCGTTAACCTGAGCGACATAGCCGCAATGGGAGCGAAACCCGAACACGCATTCATAAGCATCGGAATCCCCGGGAACACAGAGATCGAATACCTCGACAAATTATACGCGGGAATGAAAGGCCTGCTTAAAAAATATAACGTCAATATACTTGGCGGAGATACATCAGTCTCTGAGTCAGACCTTGTAATAAGCATAACAATAACAGGAAGCGCTTATCCGGATAAGATACTGTACCGCAATACAGCCAGGCCCGGCGATAAGATATTCTCCACAGGCTTTCTCGGAAACAGCAAAGCAGGACTGCATTATATATTAAACAAATCCGAACACGAAGATAAAGACTCGCCTGAGCTCATCAAAGCGCATCTCAGGCCATGCCCGTATGTAAAAGAAGGAATGTTCCTCGCGGGCCTCAAAGGCGTACGCGCAGCGATTGACATCAGCGACGGCCTCAGCTCGGATATAGGACACATAGCGGAAAAAAGCAGCGCCGGGTTTACGCTTTACGCTGATACAATACCCGTAAGCAAAGCCCTGCTAAAATTCTGCGAACGCTTCGGTTTTGACCCGGTAGACTACGCAGTCTCAGGCGGGGAGGACTACGTGCTTGTATTCACCGCTGACCCTGAATACGCGGACAGTATTGCAAATGAATATGAAAAAAAATTCCGCGCAAGACTCCACCTGATCGGGGAAATAACTTCTTCCCCGCAAAGAATATTAAAATCAGCTAACGGAGACACCCGCGTCATACAAAGCGCGGGATGGGATCATTTAAAACGGTAAGTGTAAGCGAACCTGACGTCCGCTTTGCCATCGCCCGTTGTGTAACGGGAGAGAGCGGCCGCACGAAAGTGCCGGCCGGGTATCTCACGCATAAGCGTGAGCGGGCACGGAAGCAAGAATAGCTTATGTTAATGACGCTGCGTTGTAATACCTTGTTCTCACTACACCAAATCCCTAAAGATCGATCACCATACCTTCATACGCGATATCTAGTTCAAGAGACCCGCTTTTCCTGGAATTGAGACCAAGGTATGTCTTCGCGTTTGAAAGAACCTCGTCAAGCTTTTCGTCGCTGTAATTAGGATCATGATGAAAAAGAATCAGCCTCTTGA